>NZ_JBEZLA010000106.1:0-12622 GCF_040651925.1 Streptomyces sp. NPDC048349
CGCCTGGAGCAGCGACGGGCTGAACGGGCGGAGCAGAACCGGGAGGCGGCCTCTGAACGCCTGGCGCAGCAGGAGGCTGAACGCCTCCAGCGGGAGCAGGAGGCGGCCGAACAGGACCGCGCTGAACGCCTGGAGCGGGAGCGGCTCGACCGTGAGGAGCGGCTGGCCCGGGAGGCACGGGAGCACGAAGCGGCGCAGCTGCAGGCGCAGCGCGACCACGAAGCGGCCACGGCCCGCGAACGGGCGGAGCGGGAGGAGCGGCTGGCTCAGCAGGAGGCCGACCGCCAGGACCGCCGGGAGGCCCAGGAGCGCGCCGAACGCCTCCGCCGTGAGCAGCAGGAGCAGCAGCGAATCGAGGCGGAGGAGGCGGCCCGCAAGGCGGAGGCCGACCGCCTGGAGGCGGAGCGAACGGCCAGGGCTGAACAGGTCCGCGCCGCCCGGGAGAGCAAGCGGGCTGAACGGTCCGGCCGCCGGGCTGAACAGCAGCCCCCGGCCGCCGCGCTGAACACCACGGGCACCGTTCAGGCGGAGCCCCGGGAGCTGTCCCAGGAGGAGGCCCTGGCCGCCGTGGAAGAGGCGTTCAGCGGAGGGCTGTCCCAGCGCAAGGCGGCCGTCCTGTGCGGCCGTAGCCCGGCCTGGGTGAACGCGGAGTACGCCCGTCTCCGCACCGCCCAGGAGGAGGCGCGGCCGGTCCTGGCCGCCGCCGGATAACGACCCCGAGGGGGAGCCATGCGCAAGCACGACGTACCCGAGGACAAAGCGAGCAGCATCGCATACGACGCGTTCACGACCGGACAGCCCGCCACCACGGCCGCCCAACTCACTGGCCGCTCCCTGGCCTGGGCAGAGCAGCAGTACCGGACGCTCCGCCGCCGGGGGGTCTGCCCGATGGCCGGACAGCTGGCCTTCGACCTGACGAACCCCGAGTAGCCCGACCCGCGCACCCGAAGCGCCCCCGCCGGATCATCGGTGGGGGCGCCTTCGCGTCTTCACGGGGCTACTGCATGCCGTAGGTACTGCACGCAGTCAGCGAAGGTCACGGAGATCCTCGAGCACCGCGGCCGCCAATTCGTCGTCCTCGACCAGCCGACGCACCAGCACTCGAACGACGTCCGCCAACGGGACGTCCGCGACCTCGAGCTCATCGGCCGCTCCCCCAAGCCACCGCTTGAGCTTCCGGTGAAGTTCCGGCGCCATGTCGATGGTGGTCCGGACCGGCTTGGTCCTCAGAGTGGCCGGCCGCCGCGGCGCCGGAGTCTCCTCCTGCCTGCCGGCGGCCGCGCGCATCATCCGCGCTTCACGGTCCGCGGCCGTCTCCCGGGCCGCGCTCATCGGCTGCTCCCATCCCGGGCAAGGAGCTCAGTGGCGAGCGCGTCGTAGGCCGTACCCCGTGCGTCGATCGGTGCGCCGAAGGACTGCGCGTACAGCTCGAGCCGCGGCACGGTGGTGGACAGCACGTTGTGGCCCTGGGCGGTGAGCACGCGGCGCGCCATCGGGCCGGACGCGGCGCCGGAGACCACGCGATTGAGCAGCACGCTCGAGCGCGCGTCGTCGGGGCGTACCGCCTCGAGGTCCTCGACTTCCTTCCGGATCGGTGCCATCCGGTCCAGCTCCACCCCGGACGGGGCGACCGGGAGGATCAGCTCCCGTGCCCAGCGCATCGCGGAGCGGGCAATCCCCGCGTGGTCCTCGATCTGCGGGACGTCCACGATCGCGGCATCCATTCCACCGGCCACGTCCGGGATTCGGCGGTGCAGGTCCTTTACGGGCAGACCCGCAACCCGGAACGGGAAACCGTCCGCCAGATCGGACCAGCGCAGCGCGGACGCGGCGGGGTCGGCATCGACCAGCAGCACGCGCAGGCCGCGGGCATGGAGCGCGTGGGCGAGCCACACGGCGGACGTTGTCTTGCCCGTCCCCGGCTTCAGGTTCACGAGAGAGATGCTCAGCACCCGCGCGACCCTACCCACCGGCCCGTCATGCAGTAGCAGCGGCAGGGCGGGATGCCGTAGCTACTGCATGCAGTACCGGGCCAGGGGAGGGGTTCCCCGGGGCGCCTGCCGGCCGATCGGGTCCGTATGGCACCCCAGCCGCTGTACGGGTTTCTGAGGCCGCGGCAGGGCCACCGACACCAGGCCGCCCAGCGGACTGCCATACGGCCCCCGGTGGGCCCGTAGCGGCTCGAGGGGGCACGCCCAGGGGCAGTGTCCGGCTTGCCCCTGCTTAGCAGCCATAACCGATGTGTACCGGTATCGGCTGCTGCTCACGGTCCGTCACTTCACGCCCCGAGATGCGTCGTTCGTGTCCCACCCTGTCCACTCCTGTCGGGCCTGTCACCCCCAAATCCGTCTGACCAGTAGTGTTACATCTATGCCCATAGATGTGTACACTCGGAGCCATGACGACGACTCGCACCACCCCGCTCCGGTTGGTCATGCTGCTCCGGGTCTCCACCGCCGGACAGCTGGACGGGTACGGACTCGAGGCCCAGGAGAAGGACTGCCGGAAGTGGGCCCGTACCGCCGGCCCGGCCTTCGGCGGGGTGCGCATCGTCAAGGTCTGCACCGATGAGGCCATCACCGGAAAGGCGGGCGACGACGAGCGGCCCGGGCTGCAGGAGGCCCTGCAGATGCTCGCCAACGGGGAGGCTGACGGGCTGCTCGCCCCGAACCTCGACCGCGTCGCCCGACAGCTCACCCAGCAGGAAGCGATCCTGTCCGTCGTCTGGGCGCACGGCTCCCGCGCCTTCACCGCGGACCGCGGCGAGCACCTCCCCGACGACGACGACGACCCAATGCGCACGTTCGTCCGGCAGGTCATGGGCGCAGCTGCTCAGCTCGAGCGCGGACTCATCGTCAAGCGGCTCAAGGGCGGCCGGCGCACCAAGGCCGCGGCCGGTGGGTACGCGACCGGCGCCCCCGCCTACGGACAGAAAGCCGTGAACAAGGAACTCACCCCCGACGCCACGGAAGCGGCCGTGCTCGAGCAAATGCGGGGGTGGCAAGCCGAAGGCGTGAGCGTCCGCGGCATCGTCGCCCGACTGAACGAGCAGGGGATCCCCTCGAAGCGCGGCGGGCAGTGGCACCCCACCACCGTGGCCCGGCTGCTCAACCCGGACGCGCGCGCAGCTGCTCGCCAGCAGTCGGCCGCGGCCCGGGCCGCCGAGCGCGAGCAGACCAAGCGCGCCCGCGCGGACCGCATGCTCTCCCGCCTGACCTGACCCGACCTACGGAGGAACCTCATGGAGCACGAAGCGCGCGAAGCCATGGCCGACACCATCCGGGATGCTCTTGACGCCTACTTCGCGGAGGTAGACCCGGAGGACGCAGACACCGACGACATGGCGTGGACCATCGTCCGGTACATGGAGCGCAGCAACCCAGCCTGACCGAACTGACAGCAGGGCCCGCGACTTCCCCGGCCGCGGGCCCTTCGCGTGCCCAAGGGGGGCCGGAGCCCCGCGAAGTTCACAGCCCCGTGGGCGACCCAACCCCCTTCTCGCCCCCATTTTTGTGCAAGCCCCCTCAAAGACGCGCGGCTGACCCGGTGGGCCCTGCTCCACCACTGTCCGGGGGCTCTGCTGCGGCACACCTCTGGCACTTTTGACGCTGCCGCCCCTCCGAAGCGGCCATTTCCCGTGAGGCGGGACAGCACCCTGCTAGCTGCTAGGCCGCAGCTCACCCCATGGATCAGGTGCTAGCGGCCCTGCAGACCTAGCAGCCCCTCCCCGCTAGACCTAGCAGCCCATGCTGCCGCCCCGGTTCCTCGCGCTCTCACGCGCGCAGGGATCCGGTTCCCCTCCTCGCGCGCGTATAGGAGCGGGGGCCGGCCTTTTTTGGTGCGACCCGATCTCAGCCCCGCGCCCAGCTGAGAAGTTTCTCCCCAGGGCCAAAATCCGTCCGCCATCATCGCGGCCGTCACCGGAACGCTCCGCCACGCCAACCCCTGCCACGACAACGCCAGCCGCTGCACGCAGCCGCTACACCGCGACCGGTCGCGGCCCCTGCCACGCGCGGGGGGTAGGGGAGTCTCAATCGCTCCGCCGATCCGGCAGGGACCCGCCCGGGTCAGCCGCATGTACCGCTGCTCAGAACGCGGGATAGGGGGGTGACCCCCAGCCGCTCGGGGGACGGACCGCCGGGAAGCTCCCGCCCTGCTCCGTCAGGTTCAAAACGCCAGACCCGTACATGAGGGCAGCCCCCGCCCCCGCGGTCCGTCACGACGACGTCGACAGGGCCGCCCCCGGTGCCCGCGCTCGCCTTCCAGCAGACAGACAAACAGGAGCGGCTACGCCGCACGCCCATCGGCCGGCACCCGCCGGACGGCCTTGGCCACCGCTGCCGACAGGCGGGGGGTGGGTGGTGTCTGTAGGGGCTATCCACCCCCCGGTGGAGGTCCGTCTCCGGCCCTGGCCGGATGCCGTGCTCGGGTCCGCTCTAGCGATCTTGGTAGAGGGTTGAAGAGGCTTTTCCGAAACTCTCCATGTGTGCGCCTATGGAGAAGAACCGGGAAACCCTCTTTAACCCTCTACTTCCGCAGGTCAGGGCGCTGCGTGCGAGCAGCAGAGCGCCCCCGCTCGGAGGAACGGGGGCGCTCGAGGTCACGGGTTGGTCAGTCCCCGTCGTCATCGGTCCCGGCCAGCATCACGCCGATGTAGTGGCGGGTGCCGTTGCGGGTCTTCTTCTCGTACCCGCGGGTCGCCATCGACTCCGAGAACGAGACCTCGGATCCCGACTGCTCACCACTTGCCTGACACCACGCGGTCCACGCGGTGAAGAGGTCTCGGGCCTTGATCACGCCGTGAGGGTTGCGAATCGTCCGCTCCTCGAGGAACCGCCCGAGAACGTCGCTCGCAGCCTGATACTCCTGCGTCCGGACCTTGACCGCCTCCGGCGGGTTGAGCCCCTGCTCCTGGTAGTCGAGCCACCCGTCATAGACCCAGCCGAGCACGGCCGGGGCCGACTTCTTCAACCGGTCCGGCAGGCTCCCGTCCCGCTCCTCGACCGGGATGACGACGTCGAAGGGGACCACCAGGATGCGGCGCCACACGGCAGGGTCGTCACCGGAGACGGCCGGCAGGTGGTTGGTCAACATGATGAGCAGGTGCGACGGGTCGAAGGTGATCGGGTTCTTGTGCATCAGGTTCGCCTCGATCGGGTCGCCACCGACGAGCCGCTTCATGGTGGCCTCAGCGAACCGCTTGCCCTTCTCCGTCTCGGAGCAGAACACCAGCCGGGCACCGCGCAGCCGCATTTTGAACGCGCCGTGCCGCTCGTGCTTCGACTCCATGAGGATCGCCGGGTCTACCTCGATCGCGTAGTCACCAAAGGCAGTCATGACGGCATCCCGGAGCGTGCCCTTACCGTTCGCCCCGGTCCCGGTGAAGATCGGCATCACGTGTTCGGTGACCTTGCCGAGCATCGCGTAGCCAAAGAGCCGCTGCACGAATGCCCTGACGTCCGGGTCGGGGAGGATCCGCTCGAGGAACGCCTCCCACTCGGCTGCTCCCCCTTCACCTTCGGAACCTTCCTGATCATCATCCAGACCCGCCCCCGCGACCTTCGTAATGAGGTCATCGCGGCAGCAGTCGGTGACGTCACCCGACAGCAGGTTCACGGTCCCGGTCGGCGTGTTGAACAGGTACGGGTCGGCATCTAGCTGCTTGCTCGCCACGCTCATGGGCGCGCGGGCTGATGCGATCTTGACCATGCCCTCCAGCCCGCTCGCGCTCTCCGACTTCCGGATGTCCTTGTACAGGTCATCGCGTTCGTCTCCGCCCATGTCCTCGAGGGCGCGCAGTGCGTTCTTCACGGTCTCGACCGCGCAGCTGAGGTCAACGCGCTTCTCGTCCATCAGCCATCGGGAGTCGTCCCACTCGTACCACCCGATCCCGTGGACGTGCCGCAGCGCGCTGCCGTGGTCCTCCAAGAACCGTTCGGCCATCCGCAGCTGTCCGCGGTGCTGGACGGGCCGCTGCCGGCGCACGACCCGTCGCTGCGCGGGGGGCCGGGGTGCCTGCTCCTCGAACTGCTCCCCTGCCCACATGTCGTCAGCAGTCGTCGTCACGCTGCACCCGCTCCGCTGCCGTCGCGCACGCCGCGTTCCCACCCTGACCTGATAGTTCGGAGCGCTTCCCGCTCCCCACCCTGGAGACCAGCCTCGAGCGCTGCGCCGAGCAGCTGCTCCCGCACGGTCGTCTCGTCCAGCACGGCCGGGGCCGTCTCGTGCAGTTCGCCTAGCCACCGGGCCGCGCCGTACAGCTTGCCGTTCCGCTCGCCCGGGGCCGCAGTCGACACCCGCTCTGCAGCAGAGTTCAGGGCCGCCGCGGCCGCGCGCTCGGCACGGTCGCCGGTCGGCAGCGCACGGACCGGAGCAGGGCGCCGGACCGGGGTGGCGGGAGCAGCGGCCGGCCGGAGCAGCTCGAGCAGCCACCCGGGGAGCGGCTGGGGCCGAACGTCGGCCGGGGATACGCGGGTGTACGGCTTGCCCTGCGCCGCGCTGTGCGAGCCTGCCGCGATGACCAGCCCGCCCACTCCCCGCACGTCCACCAGCGGGCCCAGGTGGGGCGCTCCGGGGCCGTCCCCGGTTGCGCAGCCGATGAGCGCCCCCTCGGTGGGCTGGAGGAAGTACAGGTGCATCCCGCCGGACGGGGTCAGGACCGTGTACGTGTCCGGCCACGGGGCGCCTGCCTCCCGCATCAGCAGCTCGAGGACGTCGGTACCGCCCGAGCAGCCCGCCCAGCGGCCGGCCAGCGGGGCGCTCCCGTCCTTCGGCATGTCGAGATCAACGACGACCAGCCCGCGGCCGTCCGTGCCGCGCCCGGTGAGGATGCCGACGTGGGCGCGCTTGAAGCGGCCGGACCACCACGCCTGTACCTGCTCCGGGTCGGAGAACGGGGCGAGATCTTCCGGGGTCGCGTCACGGGCGAATCCCTTGACCATCGGGCCTTTGTCGGTCCGGGAGCAGGGGATGACGGGGATGCCGCGGCGGGCCCACGTGAGTGCCACGGACAGCTGATGTTCGGCCATGTTGGGCTGCTGGCGCGTGGACACATCGTCCACCCTGTTGGCTGCACGGGGGGTGGGTAGTGCAGTGCCGTTAGGCCGGTTGACCTGCTCGTTTTCCTGCATGGGTGCGTCCCTGAATGATCTAGGGGGCGGCCCCAAGCGTGGACACGTCGGCCGGAGCCCGCGTTCCCAGCCATGCATGGACTGATTTACGCTGTGCTGGCAGGCGTCGAATCTGCAAAGCACTCCGGTGTCCCGCTCGGGTTGCCGCCCGATGGGTAAAATTCCCGGTATGCGTCCCTGGGGGCTCGGTGTTCCACCACCGGGCCCCTGACGCATTTCTGTGGCTAGGCCACGACCGGGAGGGGCTGCTCTCTGTTCAGTTCGGAGCTGTGGATCCGGATCAGACGGCCTGCCGGGCCGACCTTCCGCATCCGCAGCTGACCGCTGTTTGCCCAGCGGGTGACGGTACGAGGGGAGACCCGAAAGTGTTCGGCTACCTCATTGACCGTCAGCCACTCGACGTCCGTATGGGACAGCGTGGCCATGTGTGCCCTCCTGCGGCTCTAGTGCCTATCAGGATGGTACCGGCCATGGTCGACAACATGAGCGGCCCGCAGTGCGTCATGCACGGCCCTTCCCGGCCCTGAAACGCGGCAGGTTGTGAGTCTCAGTGAGATTCAGTGAGTTCTCGGCAGGTCTCGGCACGTCTCGGCATGCTCGAATTGGTTCGAACTGAATGACGAGTTGGGCAGGTCATCCCACGATCCCGAGGGTGACCCGGTGGTGCAGCTGCGCCGTGGTCACGGTGACGAACACGGTGTCGCCCTCGGAGTTCCGGACGATACCGACGATGCGGAACCCCGGGGATCCGGCAGGGACTCCGAGCGCTTCGCATGCCGCGTCGGCCATGGGCTCGGCTGTGATGATGCATTCCGTGTGTGCCACGTCCCAGGACAGCCAGTCGGCCATGCGCACGCCTGCCGGCGGCTTGGCCCCGTCCACTCCGGCCGGGGCCAGCATGGGAGGGGTGCCCTCGAAGCCCTCGGGCACGCGGGCGGCCACGTCGTAAGGGACCACGGTCAGCTTGTGCTGTACAGCCACGTCGTCCACGTACCGGATGCGGTGCCGCTCGACCACGGTGGTTCCCTCGGGGATCCCCCAGGCGGCCAGGTCGGCGGCCGCCACCTGGCGCACCAGGGTGGTCTCTTCACGGGCCTCTCCGTCGCCGGTCGGCTTCCACGCCTGGGCGGCCGTCAGGTCCGGCGGCGCGAACTCTCCCAGGTGCGCGTCCGACTGCTTCGCGGCCGTGACCCGCGTGCCGCTCCTCGGATCGGTGCGCACCAGCCCGAGGGCGCCTAGCGCGGCATACGCTGCGGAGACCGTCTGGGGGCTTGCGCTGTACCGCTCCTGCTGCTCCCGGACGGACGGGAGTCGGCTCCCGTGCGGGATCTCCCCGGTGATGATGCGCTGGCGGATGTCGGCCGCGATGGCGTTGGCTTCCATGCCGGTTCCCCTCCTGCTGTCAGAGCAGATGCCTACTTGTCTTGACAGTCCATCTTGGAGATCTCGAGGCCCTGATGCAAGCCCCCTGACTACACAGATGCCAACTGTCTTGACAGACCGTCATGCGCTCCCTACCTTCGGGGTGTTGGAAGGAAAAGGACCCGCCCGGATGTGACCCGGACGGGCCCGAACCCCCGTGCGCATCGACACCCGGAGGTACAGCCAGCATGGCAGCGAACGGCACGCAGCGCGGGAGCGGCACGGTTCCGCCTCAGGCCGGGGCCAACGGTTCCCAGGCGAAGAACAACACCAAGCACTTCGGCTTCTCCCCCACGTTCGGGCTCAACGTCAACGTCCAGGCGAACGGGCGCGGCAGCGGGGGCACTCCTGCTGCGGGGGCGGCAGGTGCTGCCGGTGGGCAGGGTGCCGGTCAGTCGCTCCTCCCCGCCCCGGAGTTCGCCTCCCCGGCCCAGGTCCGGAACTACTGCAACAGCGTTCGGGCGGCCATGTCGATGATGGCGTTCGAGCTGGCCATGGGCGCGGAGATCATGAAGGCGACGCTGGCCCAGGTCCCCGACCCGGAAGGACGAGTAGGAGGGTCCCGGGTCCGCGCGTGGAAGGTGTCCCGGAAGCTCTCGAAGAGCGCGGACGCGGCCCTGGACGCGGCGAAGAACGCCGCCGCGACCTACGCCGCGTTCCAGCGGGAGTACGAAGAGGAGATCAACCGCGTCCGCCACCGTGCGCGGCGCCCACAGGCGCAGCGCATGAACTGGGACCAGCAGTAAGTAGGGGGTGGAGAGCATGGCGAAGGACGTAGAGAAGGTGGCGGAGGACCGGCTCAACGGTGAGTCCAGCGCGGCCGGGGTCAAGGCGTGGTTGTGGCACCGGGTCAAGCCGTTCACGCCCCCGTGGTTGATGGTCGGCGGTACGGGTGTGGTCGGCGGTCTCTCCAGCCTGATGTGGGAGAACAACGCGTTTGCGGGGGTCGGCCTCACACTGGCTTCCGTGAGCCTCACGGCGGCCACCTGGCACGCGGGCAAGGCGACCGGCCCCCAACGTCGCCTCCACTCCGCCATCACCGTGGCGGCAGGGTCGGCGTGGTTCACATCTGCCGCGCTTGCCGGCCCTTTCACCGGGCCGCTCCCGGACCTCTACCTGATGGGCGGCGGCGCGCTGGCCCTGTCGTGGAACATCCGGCAGATGCTGCGCCACAACCCGGACGCGGCGGCCAGCTCGAACTCCTCGGGCCTCCTGGACGCCATCGGCCTGGCCAAGCTCAAGTTGGGCAAAGCGAAGGTGACCGAGACGGGTCAGGTCCGCGTCCCCTTCGAGCTGGAGAAGGGCGCCATTGCGGAGGAGCTGACGAAAGCGCTCCCGAACCTGGAGTCGGCCACCGACGTCCGCCCGGGGGGCTTCCGGGTGGAGAGGGACCCAGAGTCACGCCGGCACGGCGTGCTGGTCGGAGTGCCCATGGACCCGCTGTCCGGTACCACCTGGTACCCGGGCCCGTCCGCGCCCGGAGGCTCCATCACTCAGCCGCTGGTCATCGGCATCTACGACGACACGTTGCCGCTGGAGATGACCATCCCGAAGGGCGTGCACTGGCTCATCTCGGGTGAGACGGGGAGCGGCAAGACCGAGGCAGCCATGGACATCCTGTCGGAGGTCCTGACTCGCAACGACGTGGCCGTGTGGCTGTCCGACCCGGTGAAGCGCGGTATGGACCTGGGCGCGCTGTTCCCCGCGTGTGACTGGGTGGCCCTGGAGCCGGACGACGTGGAGTCGATGGCCACCGCGGTCATGCAGTCCACCCCAGCGCGGGCGGAGTGGTTGCGCCGCCACGCGTACCGGCAGTGGGTGCCAGAGTGCGCGGTGCAGCAGACCAGCCCGGCCCACTCCTGCCAGCCCGGCCGGGCGTGCGGGTGCGCCGGTCTCCCGTTCCTCTTGGCGTGGTTCGAGGAGGCGGCGGAGGCGTTCGCCAGGCTCGACGAGGAGCTGTTCAAGCAGGCGGCCAACCAGATCCGGGCGACGGGCGCGGCCCTGGTGTTCTCCCTCCAGCGCCCCAGTCACGACCAGATGTCCACGACCGTCCGGGCCGCGCTCCCCTCGGCCCTGGTGTTCGGCATGGACGAGCGAGACGAGACCCTGGCGCTCCCGTCCGATGTGCTGGACGCCGGGGCGCACCCGGGCCAGTGGGGCGCCGGATACCCCGGTTACTGCTACCTGGTGGAGGCCGGCACCCCCGTGGCCCGGCAGATCACCCCGGCCCGCACGTTCCGCAATGACCCCGTGGTCCTGGAGTGGGTCACGGTGACGTTCGCGCCGGTCCGGACCCCGGACGCCGGGGAGGTCATGACCGCCGTGGCGACGGCCGTTGCGGGCCAGCGGTACACGGACCGGGCGGCCCTGTACGCCGCGGCGCCGACGGCCGGGGAGGGTGCCCTGGCGGCCGACTACGACGACGAGGAGGAGCGCACCGTGGAGCCGCTGGTGGACCCGGAGGACGCGGACGTGGACCCCGGCGCGGAGCTGGAGGAGTCGGAGGCTGGGGACGACACCCCTCTTATCCCGGCCGACACCCGGCCCGAACTGACCGGGGAGGAGGCGCGGGAGGCCATGGAGGTGCTGCTGGACGAGTGGCACGCCATGGGGCGCCGCACGGTCACCCCGGCGGAGCTGGTGGCCTACTCCGAGCAGATCGGCCGCAAGGAGACGTGGATCAAGAACGCCATCCGGGAGATGCGGGCAGAGGGCCGCCTGGAGGAGGACCTGAACGCGAAGAAGCCGGGAACGTACAAGATCCGCCCGCGCCAGCTCGCCAGTGCCTGACCCGTCAGTGACCGGTCAGGGTGCCTGACTCCCAGAAGTCCCCCAGGCGGGGAGGGGGTCAGATGCCCTGACGGGGTCAGTGACCCGTCAGACGACCGTCAAGACTCGTCAGAGCAGGTCAGCACCCGTCAGACCCCGAACGACAGAGGGCCGCCCCGAGCGACCGGGACGGCCCAGAGACCCACGGAGGAACCCCGTGAACCCCAACTCCCAGTATCAGGGCGGACAGCCCCAGGTGGGTACAGACGACATGCTGGCCGCGCTCATTCCGGACACTCCGGCGACGCTGACCCCGGCCCCTCGGGCGGGGGGTGCTCCTCTTCGAGCGGAGGCCGACGGGGAGGTCCCCTCCGTGGCCGCGCTCCTGGAGCTGGCCCGCCGACAGGGCGTGCTCGAAGGCCGTCTGTCCGCATCGAATGCGGCGCACTCGGGGACCCTTGTGCCGCACCCGACCACCCAGGCCCCGGCGGAAGTCAGCCCGATCGTTCCCCGGTGGGCCATCGGCACCGCGGTGGCCGCCCTCGGGGTCGGCGGGGGCCTGGCGCTCCTCGGCGTGGCCGTGGAGGCCATCAGCTCCGGGCTGGCCGCACTGGCCGCCGGGGCCGCCGCCGGGCTCCCGCTGCTCCTCCTCGGCGCGTTCGTGTTGGCCGCCATGGTCGGGGGCCGACGGAAGTCGGGCGGTTCGCTGGAGATCACCCAGCACGTGGCCATGTCGGTCACCCAGGCGATCAAGGGTGGCCGCCGGTGAAGCTCCAGACCCTGACCCCCGCACAGCTCAAGTCGGCGGAGCGGACTCTGGCGGGCGGCACGTGGGCCATCACCCTGGGCGCCATCGTCGTCTCCCTCCTGACGGCCACGCCGTTCGTGCAACGCGGGACGCCGGCCGGGTGGGAGTGGACAGCTCCCATCGTGCCCATCGTCGTGGACGCAGCCGTGGTCATCGTCGTGCGCCTGGATGCCATCGTGGCGCAGCTCGGAGGCAAGAGCGGAGGGTGGCCGCTGCTGCTCCGCTGGTACACCGCCGCCGCCTCCCTGTTCCTGAACACCGGGGATGCGCTGCTCCGTGGACACCTGGTGTACGCGCTGCTCCACGCCATCGCTCCCGTGCTGCTGATCATCACGGCGGAGACCGGTCTCCGGTACCGCGCACGCATCGCTGACGCCCTGGCGCGGCAGGAGGCTGAACGCCTGGAGCAGCGACGGGCTGAACGGGCGGAGCAGAACCGGGAGGCGGCCTCTGAACGCCTGGCGCAGCAGGAGGCTGAACGCCTCCAGCGGGA
>NZ_JBEZLA010000107.1:0-12287 GCF_040651925.1 Streptomyces sp. NPDC048349
GGGGCGGACGATGCGTCCGTACCGCTGCCCGCGACCGTGTTCGCACCGCCGCTGTCCGGGTCGGACCTGGACGAGGCGCCGCCGTCCGCGGTGGCGCACCGACCAGCTCCTCCCAGTCCCCGTACTGCTCGTCACCCCTGACCATCGGACCCCTCCCTCGACACTCGCTGATCGTTCCTGCCCCGTGCTCCGGTCCCGCCCCCTCCGCGGGACCGGAGCCGTCGATGCCCCGTTCGCATGTGCTCAACTGGCGTGGTTGTCGTTCATGCAAGCCCCCCGGCCTCTCGTCACTCCGCGCCGACGCCCCCGCGCCACCGCGTCCTTCCCCTCCGCGCCGCCCCTGCGTGACGGCATACGTGTCCCCAGGCCCCTGCTGTCGTGCTGCGTTGTTCCCCCTGCATCCGGCCCGGTTCAGGCCAGCGGTACCGCCTCGGGCGAACCCGGCTGCCAGGCGGTCAGGGGGGTGAAGCCGCGGTGGCCGCACTCCCCGAACACCGTCACCGGGCCCCCGCCCGACAACGCGGCCAGCTGCCACAGGCCGCCGCGCGAGCGGCTGCCCGTACCGGTGACGGGCACCGGCAGGGCGGAGGTTCCCTCCGCGTCCGCCAGCTGCCAGCCGAGCTCTCCCGGTATCGGGATCACCGGGCCGAGCACCACCGGCCAGGACTCCAGCCACGGGTCCTCCCGCAGCGCCGCCCCGTACGCCTCCAGCGCCGCCCCGGTGCCCACCCCGGCCGGGACCTCCGCGCACGGCGCGGCCGCCGCGAACCTCTCCCCGAGATCCGCCCGCAGCCCCGCCGATCCGGGCCGGAAGCGGACTTCCGCCTCCAGCACCAGACCCACTGGCAGCGCCAGCCCCGGCGGCCGCCCGGGCGGGCCGAAGTCCAGCACCAGGGCCGGCCGCCCGCCCCCCAGCCCGCGCAGCCATATCCGGCGGGTGGTGAGCCGGCCGTCCGGCGACACCGAGTCGTACTGCGCCAGCACCAGCCAGCGGTCCCGCACGGCCTCCCCCTCCCCGGAGGCCGGCAGTCCCACCCGGCTGCGCACCGTCGCGGCCAGCTCTTCGGGCAGTGCCGCCACGCCCAGCCAGGCCCGGTCCAGCAGGTGCAGCAGCGCCGCCTCCTCCAGCATCCGGGCGGGCCAGCCGGGGCCGCAACTGGGTATCGTGCCCAACTCCCTTACCCGGGCGGCCAGTCCGGGCGCCTGGGCGTCGACCATGCGGGCGGCCGTCTCCTCCCACGCCGCGTAGCCCGCCTGTTCCTGTCCGGCGAGACCGCCGCGCAGCAGGTCGGCCAGGCGCTGCTCCAACTCCGTGACGCCCGCGCCGATCCGCGCCGCTCGCCGCTCGGCCCGCCGCCGGACCCCCTCCTCGTCCGCCGGCCGGCCCGCGGCGGCCGGCCGCGCGGCCTTCGCCGCGCGCTCCGCCAGCCACTGCGCGGCCCACTCAGGCGCCTCTCCCGGCTCGCCCACCCCCTCCGCGGACCAGAGCAGCAGGAGGCCCAGCGCGTGCTTGCACGGGAACTTGCGGCTGGGGCACGAGCACTTGTACGCCGGTCCCGCCAGGTCCACGACCGTGCGGTACGGCGTGCTGCCGCTGCCCTTGCACAACCCCCATACAGAACCGGAAGCGGAACCTCCGATCTGTGACCACGGACCCGCCCCGCCGAGTCTGCCCCCCGCCTTGCGTGAGGCATCGTCAGGAGCCAGAGCCAGTACCTGTTCCGCCGTCCAGCGGACCTGCTGCTCAGTCATGTGAACCACCGTACGGACCGCCACTGACAATCACTCTGACCTGCAACAACGCCTCGAACAAGGGGCGTTGTCAGTGGCGTGGTGCACCGTTGGCAAAGCAGTCGGAAGCGGCTGCCGAGCATTGGAGGGGGACCATGACCACGCCCGAGAACGCACGCCGGACCCAGGTACTTCGACCGCACGCCGAAGACGCCTTCGCACACGAACTGAAAGCCCTGGCGGCCGCCGACGACCGGCCCCGCCCGGCCCGCTGGAAGCTCTCCCCGTGGGCCGTGGCCACCTACCTCCTCGGCGGTACGCTCGGCGACGGCACGGTGATCACGCCCAAGTACATCGGGCCGCGCCGTATCGTCGAGGTCGCCGTCACCACGCTGGCCACCGACCGCGCCCTGCTCCTCCTCGGCGTCCCCGGCACCGCGAAGACCTGGGTCTCGGAACACCTCGCGGCCGCCGTCAGCGGAGACTCCACGCTCCTCGTCCAGGGGACCGCCGGAACCCCCGAGGAAGCCATCCGGTACGGCTGGAACTACGCCCGGCTGCTCGCCCACGGCCCCAGCCGCGAGGCGCTCGTCCCCAGCCCCGTCATGCGGGCCATGGCCGACGGCATGACCGCCCGCGTCGAGGAGCTCACCCGCATCCCCGCCGACGTCCAGGACACCCTCATCACCGTCCTGTCCGAAAAGACCCTCCCGATACCGGAGCTCGGCGAAGAGGTGCAGGCCGTAGGCGGCTTCAACCTCATCGCCACCGCCAACGACCGCGACCGCGGGGTCAACGAGCTCTCCAGCGCCCTGCGCCGGCGCTTCAACACCGTGGTCCTGCCGCTGCCCGCCACCGCCGACGCAGAGGTCGACATCGTCGCCCGCCGCGTCGACCAGATGGGCCGCGCCCTCGACCTGCCGGCCGTGCCCGAGGGCCTGGAGGAGATCCGCCGCGTCGTCACGGTCTTCCGCGAGCTCCGCGAAGGGGTCACCGGTGACGGCCGGACGAAGGTCAAGACGCCCAGCGGCACCCTGTCCACCGCCGAGGCCATCTCCGTCGTCACCGGCGGGCTGGCCCTGGCCGCCCACTTCGGGGACGGCGTCCTGCGCCCCTCCGACGTGGCCGCCGGGATCCTCGGCGCCGTCGTCCGCGACCCGGCCGCCGACAAGGTCGTCTGGCAGGAGTACCTGGAGGCCGTGGTCCGCGAGCGGGACGGCTGGAAGGACTTCTACCGCGCCTGCCGGGAGGTGACGGTATGAGCCCGCTCCTGCTGGGCGTGCGGCACCACGGGCCCGGCTCGGCCCGCGCCGTGCGCGCCGCCCTCGACGCGGCCCGGCCGGCGGCCGTGCTCATCGAGGGGCCGCCCGAGGGGGACGCGCTGCTCGCACTGGCCGCCGATCCGGGGATGCGGCCGCCCGTGGCACTGCTCGCCCACGCCGCGGACGACCCCGGACGGGCCGCGTTCTGGCCGCTCGCCGGCTTCTCCCCGGAATGGATCGCGATCCGCTGGGCCCAGGAGGCGGGCGTACCGGTGCGGTTCATGGACCTCCCGGCCGCGCACACGCTGGCCCGCCAGGAGGAGGAGGGGGAGGGCGCGGAGCCCGACTCCGTCCGGGTGGACCCCCTCGCGGTACTCGCCGGGACCGCCGGGTACGACGACCCGGAGAACTGGTGGGAGGACGTGGTCGAACACCGGGGCACCGGGGTGGTACCCGACCCGCTCGCCGCCTTCGAGGCGCTCGGGGAGGCCATGGGCGCCCTGCGCGAGGCCTACGGCGACGGCGGCCACGCCCGCGACCTCGTGCGCGAGGCGTACATGCGCCAGCGGATGCGGGCCGCCCGCAGGGAGTTCGGTGACGCGTACGCCGTGGTGTGCGGGGCCTGGCACGTACCGGCACTGCGGGCCAAGACCACGGCGGCCGCAGACAAGGCCCTGCTCACGGGTCTGCCGAAGGTGAAGGTGGAGACCACCTGGGTGCCGTGGACCCACCGCAGACTGGCCCGTGCCGGCGGGTACGGCGCCGGAATCACCTCGCCCGGCTGGTACGCGCACCTCTTCGAGGCCCGGGACCGGCCGGTGGAGCGGTGGCTGACGAAGGTCGCCGGGCTGCTCCGGGCCGAGGACCGGCAGGTGTCGTCGGCGCACGTCATCGAGGCGGTCCGGCTGGCCGAGACGCTGGCCGCGATGCGCGGACGGCCACTGCCCGGGCTGACGGAGAACCTCGAGGCGGTCCGGGCGGTCATGTGCGACGGGTCCGACGTGCCGCTCGCGCTGATCGATGACCGGCTCGTCGTCGGGGACGTGCTGGGGGAGGTCCCCGACGCGGCACCCGTCGTACCCCTCCAGCGCGACCTCACCCGCCGGCAGCGCTCGCTGCGGCTCAAGCCCGAGGCGCAGACCCGCGAGCTGGAGCTCGACCTGCGCAAGGAGACCGACAGCGCCAAGTCGCTGCTGCTGCACCGGTTGAGGCTGCTCGGCGTCGACTGGGGCATACCGGCCGCCTCGCGGGGCACCACCGGGACCTTCCGGGAGACCTGGCGGCTGTGCTGGGAGCCGGAGCTGTCGGTGCGGGTCGCGGAGGCAGGGATCTGGGGCACCACCGTCCTCGCGGCGGCCACCGCCAAGGCGGAGGCGGACGCCGCCGGGGCCGGGGAGCTGGGCGAGGTCACCGCACTGGCCGAGCGGTGCCTGCTGGCCGGGCTGTCCGAGGCGCTGCCCGCCGTCCTGCGGGCGCTCGCGGACCGGGCCGCGCTGGACACCGATGTGGCCCGGCTCGCCAAGGCCCTGCCCGCGCTCGCGCGTTCACTGCGGTACGGGGACGTCCGCGGCACCGACGCGGCGGCCCTCGGCGCGGTGGCCGCCGGGCTCGCCGAGCGGATATGCGTGGCCCTGCCGCCCGCCTGCACCGCCGGGCTGGACGCCGACGCGGCGGCGGAGCTCTGCGGCCACGTGGACGGGGTGCACGGGGCGGTCGGGCTGCTGGCGGACGCGGACGAAGGGCTGCGCGAGCGCTGGTCCGCCGTCCTGCGGACGCTGGCCGGCCGGGACACCGTGCCGGGCCTGATCCGCGGCCGTGCGGCCCGGCTGCTGCTGGACGAGGGGCGGCTGCCGCCCGAGGAGACGGCCCGGCTGATGGGGCTCGCGCTGTCCCCGGCGGCCGACCCGGCGGACGCGGCGGGCTGGATCGAGGGCTTCGCGGGCGGCAGTTCGGGCGGCGGGACGCTGTTGGTCCACGACGACCGGCTGCTGGGCCTGATCGACAGCTGGCTGGTGGGGGTCCCGGAGCGCGCGTTCACCGACGTACTGCCCCTGCTGCGGCGGACCTTCGGGGCGTACGAGCCGGGCGTGCGGCGGACCCTGGGCGAGCTGGTCCGCCGGGGGCCGGGCGGCCCGGCCGCACGGTCCCGCCCGGGCCAGGCCCCCGAGGGCTTCGCCCCGGACCTGGACCGGGCCCGCGCGGACGCGGTGCTGGACGTCGTCCGGCTGCTGCTGGCCGGACCCGGACCCGGAGCCGGTGCCGGACCCGGACCCGGACCCGGACCCGGTGCCGGTGCCAGTGCGGGAGCCGGTGCCGGATCCGACGCCGGAGTCAGAGCCGGACTCGGAACCGGCGCCGGAGCTGGAGCCGGAGCCGACCCGGGAACCGGACCGGCAGGACATGACGAGAACGACCTTGCGGGGGTGAGCTGATGGAGACGGCGGACGAGCGACTGCGCCGGTGGCGGATGGTGCTCGGCGGGGGAGACGCGGACGGGACCGGATACGCGCCGGCCGGGCGGGACGCGGCGATGGACGCCGCGCTCGCCGCGCTGTACGGAGGGGGCGGCGCGGGCGGCCCGCGCAAGGCCTCGGGGGCGCGGTCCGCCGGCCTCGGCGGGTCGGCGCCGAACGTGGCGCGCTGGCTCGGCGACATCCGTGCGTACTTCCCCGCCCCGGTGGTCCAGGTCATGCAGCGCGACGCCATCGAGCGGCTCGGCCTGTCCGCCCTGCTGCTGGAGCCGGAGATGCTGGAGGCCGTCGAGCCCGACGTGCACCTGGTCGGCACCCTGCTCTCCCTGAGCAAGGCGATGCCCGACACCACGAAGGAGACGGCCAGGGCCGTGGTCCGCACGGTGGTCGAGCAGCTGGAGAGGCGCCTGGCGACCCGCACCAGGGCCACGCTCACCGGCGCCCTGGACCGCTCCGCCCGGATCAGCCGGCCCCGCCACCACGACATCGACTGGAACCGCACGATCCGGGCCAACCTCAAGAACTACCTGCCGGAGTACCGCACGGTCGTCCCCGAACGGCTGATCGGCTACGGCCGGGCGGCGCAATCGGTGAAGAAGGAGGTGATCCTCTGCATAGACCAGTCGGGTTCGATGGCGGCCTCGGTCGTGTACGCCTCCGTCTTCGGCGCCGTCCTCGCCTCCATGCGCTCGATCGCCACCCGTCTGGTCGTCTTCGACACCGCCGTGGTCGACCTCACGGACCAGCTGGACGACCCGGTCGACGTGCTCTTCGGCACCCAGCTCGGCGGGGGCACCGACATCAACCGCGCGCTCGCCTACTGCCAGTCGAAGATCACCCGGCCCGCCGACACCGTCGTGGTCCTGGTCAGCGATCTGTACGAGGGCGGCATACGCAACGAGATGCTCAAACGGGTCGCCGCGATGAAGGCCTCCGGGGTCGAGTTCGTGACCCTGCTCGCCCTGTCCGACGAGGGCGCCCCGGCCTACGACCGCGAGCACGCCGCCGCCCTCGCGTCCCTGGGCGCGCCCGCCTTCGCCTGCACCCCCGACCTGTTCCCGGAGGTGATGGCCGCGGCCCTGGAGAAGCGGCCGCTCCCGGTGCCGTGAGGGCCTGGACCGCACCGCCTGGGAATCGGCCGATCGCACGAACTTCCAGCTCAACCGTGAGGCGATCTGTGACAGGTATCACCGCTCAGGTGTGATCTGTGATTTAGGGACCCACGTCCCACGGGGATAACCTGCGGGACGGACATGCCGCGTCCACGGTCACCGTGTGCGCCTTCCTTGTGACAGCGCCGTCACGTTGCCCTCCGCGGCACGCCCACGCAGATAGCAGACAACCGCGAATCACTGCGAATCTTTAAAAAAGACAAGGGACGGACGCGCGTGGACCTGTTCGAGTACCAGGCGAGGGACCTCTTCGCCAAGCACGGTGTACCGGTGCTGGCCGGTGAAGTCATCGACACGCCTGAGGCGGCTCGCGAGGCCACCGAGCGGCTGGGCGGCAAGTCGGTCGTCAAGGCGCAGGTGAAGGTCGGCGGCCGCGGCAAGGCCGGCGGCGTGAAGCTGGCCGCCACCCCGGACGAGGCCGTCGCCCGGGCGACGGACATCCTCGGCATGGACATCAAGGGCCACACGGTCCACAAGGTGATGATCGCCGAGACGGCCCCCGAGATCCTCGAGGAGTACTACGTCTCGTACCTCCTCGACCGGACCAACCGCACCTTCCTCGCCATGGCGTCGGTCGCGGGCGGCATGGACATCGAGCAGGTCGCCGAGGAGACCCCCGAGAAGCTCGCCAAGGTCCCGGTGAACGCCAACGAGGGCGTGACCATCGAGAAGGCCCGCGAGATCGTCGCCCTGGCGCAGTTCCCGGCCGAGGTCGCGGAGAAGGTCGCCGAGGTCCTCGTGACCCTGTGGAAGACCTTCATCGCCGAGGACGCGCTCCTCGTCGAGGTCAACCCGCTCGCGAAGGTCGCCTCCGGCGACGTCATCGCGCTCGACGGCAAGGTCTCGCTCGACGAGAACGCCGAGTTCCGCCAGCCGGGTCACGAGGAGTTCGTCGACCACGCGGCCGCGAACCCCCTCGAGGCCGCCGCCAAGGCGAAGAACCTCAACTACGTCAAGCTCGACGGTGAGGTCGGCATCATCGGCAACGGCGCGGGTCTCGTCATGAGCACCCTCGACGTCGTCGCCTACGCCGGCGAGAACCACGGCGGCGTCAAGCCCGCCAACTTCCTGGACATCGGCGGTGGCGCCTCCGCCGCCGTCATGGCCAACGGTCTCGAGATCATCCTCGGCGACCCGGACGTCAAGTCCGTCTTCGTCAACGTCTTCGGTGGCATCACCGCCTGTGACGAGGTCGCCAACGGCATCGTCCAGGCGCTGGCCCTGCTGGAGGAGAAGGGCGAGGCGGTCACCAAGCCGCTCGTCGTCCGTCTCGACGGCAACAACGCCGAGCTGGGTCGCAAGATCCTCTCGGACGCCAACCACCCGCTGGTCCAGCGCGTGGACACCATGGACGGCGCGGCCGACAAGGCCGCCGAGCTCGCGGCTGCGAAGTAAGGGCAGAGGTCACAGACTCACATGGCTATCTTCCTCAACAAGGACAGCAAGGTCATCGTCCAGGGCATGACCGGTGCCACGGGCATGAAGCACACCAAGCTGATGCTGGCTGACGGCACCAACATCGTCGGCGGCGTGAACCCGCGCAAGGCCGGTACCACCGTCGACTTCGACGGCACCGAGGTCCCGGTCTTCGGCTCCGTCGCCGAGGCGATGGAGAAGACGGGCGCCAACGTCTCCGTCCTCTTCGTCCCGCCGGCCTTCGCCAAGGCCGCCGTCGTCGAGGCCATCGACGCCGAGATCCCGCTGGCCGTCGTCATCACCGAGGGCATCGCGGTGCACGACTCCGCCGCCTTCTGGGCGTACGCCTCCGCCAAGGGCAACAAGACGCGGATCATCGGCCCGAACTGCCCGGGTCTGATCACCCCCGGCCAGTCCAACGCCGGCATCATCCCGGGCGACATCACCAAGCCCGGCCGCATCGGTCTCGTGTCCAAGTCCGGCACGCTGACCTACCAGATGATGTACGAGCTCCGTGACATCGGCTTCTCCTCGGCCGTCGGCATCGGTGGCGACCCGGTCATCGGCACCACGCACATCGACGCCCTGGAGGCGTTCGAGGCCGACCCCGACACCGACCTGATCGTCATGATCGGCGAGATCGGCGGCGACGCCGAGGAGCGTGCGGCGGACTTCATCGCGAAGAACGTCACCAAGCCCGTCGTCGGCTACGTCGCGGGCTTCACCGCCCCCGAGGGCAAGACCATGGGCCACGCGGGCGCCATCGTCTCCGGTTCCTCCGGCACCGCGCAGGCCAAGAAGGAGGCCCTCGAGGCCGCCGGCGTGAAGGTCGGCAAGACGCCGACCGAGACCGCCAAGCTGGCGCGCGAAATCCTGAACGCCGCTCGCTGAGCGGGCGCGTACAAGGGCGTGGCCCGCACCCCCCGGGGTGCGGGCCACGCCCTTTTCCCGTTTCGGGCCCGGTCCGTCATTCGCTCCTCGGGGCGAGCCGGGCAGGCCCGGCGGCCGGGTCGGCGCTCAGTTTGTCGTGGAGCAGCCGGCTCTGCTCGGTGAGCTGCTGGGGGCCGCTGAGCGGGGGCACGCCGGAGACGCTCTCGCCGGGTGCCCGCGGGGGCTCGTAGTGGGTCGGCGCGGTCGCGGCGGTGTAGGCGGTCGCGGCGGCGATCACCGCGGTCAGGCTGAGGGTCGCGCGCGTCCACATCCGGGTGCGGTACTCGCCGTAGCCGCGCACCTGCGCCGGCGGGGGCGGGTCGAGCCGTACGGCCGGCCGCAGCGCGTCGAACAGGTCGCGCAGCACCGCGGACTGCTCCTCGGGCGGTACGTCGGCCAGTGCGGGGATCCGGCCGGCGAGGTCGGCGTGCGCGTGCAGGAGGCGGTTGCCGGTCGCGGGCGTGGTGGCCTCGGTCTCCGCGGCGGTGTCGGGGAGGTCCAGGCCGACGCCGTCGTAGAGCACGACCGTACGGCGGTGGACGATCGGCAGGGCGAGCAGCGCGTCCAGCACCATCCGGTCGGACTGCTCGGCGGGGGGCTTGTCCGGGTGGCGGTGGGCCCGCCGGAACCGGTGCCAGGGGGAGAGGGCGTACTCGTACGCGGCCGCGCGCACCCAGCCCACGGGGTCCGGGTCGGCGGCCACCTCGGGCCACTGGTACCAGGCCTGACGGAACGCCCGCTCCACGGACTCCAGGGCGAGGCGGCGGCGGCCGGTGAGGAGGTACGTCTGCCGGGCGAGGTCGGCGGCGGCCCGGGCGTAGAGGGCGTCGAAGGCCTCGGCCGGACCCCGGGGCGGCGCCGGTGCCTCCGCGGGAGCCTCGGCGGGGTCGTCGGAAGGGTCGGCCGGCGCTTCTGCGGAAGGATCGGCGGGCGGATCGGCAGACGGATCGGCGGGCGGGTCGAAGGACGGGTCGCAGGACGGTTCGGCGGGCTCGGCGGTGGCTTCGGGTTCGGCCGTTCCGGTGGACTCTTCCGGGGTGGCCGTACCGCCGTCCGGCGGCTCCGGTACCGCCCCGGGGGCGGGGTCGGCCGCGGGGCCGGGGTCGGCCGCGGGGCCGGCCGGGGCCGGCGCCGCGTCCGCTGCCGTCGCTTCTCCGGCTACGCCCACGACTACGGCCGTTCGCGCCGCAGCGGCCTCGGCGGCGGCCGCCGGGGCGTTCGCCGGGGCGTTCGGCGGGGCCGCGAGCCCGGCCAGGAAGTCCGCGTACAGATCCCGCTTGCGGCCGCGCGGTTGGGTGCGGCCCGACTCCCAGGAACGGACCGTGCTCGTGGTGACGCCCACCACCGACGCGACCTGTTCGAGCGTCAGCTTCGCGGCTTCGCGCAGTCTGCGGCGCTCCTTGGGGGCGGGCAGGCCTTCGACGCGTTGTGTCATGCCACGCTCCCCGCGACCTGGCAGCCCTGGGCGAAAAAGTACATAAACGTATATTGAGCGACACCACGGACATTCGCCTGTTACCCACTCATAGCGCGTGTCGTTGGCACCATGGCGGGGTGACCCAAGTGACCGAACGCGGGACCCCGTTGTCCGTGGCCCCGCGAGCCGTCGGGCGCCGCCGCTCCCCGGCGGCGGCCGCGTGCGTGGTGGGCGGCGCCGTGGCCGCCGGACTCGGGCTCGGCTTCCTCGCCGTGCTCGTCATCGTTCTGTGGATCAGCTCCCCCTATCCCGACAGCGGCCCCGGCGGGGCCCTGCACCTCGCCGCCGGGCTGTGGCTGCTCGCCCACGGGGCGGAGCTCGTGCGGTACGAGACGCTCTCCGGCGTGCCCGCGCCCGTCGGCCTGACCCCCCTGCTGCTCGTCGCGCTGCCCGTGCTGCTCATGCGGCGGGCCGCGCGGCTGGGGAGCGCCTGCGAGGAGGAGGGGGAGGAGGTTTTGCCGGCCGCCGCCGTGTTCTCGGCCGTGCTCTGCGGCTATCTGGCCGTCGGGGCCCTGGCCACGGTGTACGCGGCGGGCGGCCCCATGCCGGCCGATCCGATCAGCGCGGCCTGGCACGTGCCGCTGGTCGCGGTGCTCGCGACGGCGGGCGGAGTGTGGGCGGTACGGGGCCGGCCGCTCGGGCCGCCGCCGTCGTGGGTGCCGGGGGGCGTGAGGAGGGCCATCGCGCGCCCTCGTTACGCGCTGGCGCTCCGGGCCGGTGCGGGTGGAGCGCTCGTCCTCCTGGGCGGCGGCGCACTGATCGTCGGCGGCTCGCTCGCGTGGCACGGCACGGAGGTCCAGGGGTCCTTCCTGGCGCTGACCGGGGTGTGGTCGGGGCGGTTCGCGGTGCTGCTGCTCGCGATCGCACTGATCCCGAACGCCATGGTCTGGGGGGCGGCGTATGCGCTCGGGCCCGGTTTCGCGCTCGGTGCCGGGGTGAGCGCCACTCCGCTCGGGTTCACGGGCTCGCCGGGGCTGCCCCGGTTCCCGCTGCTGGCGGCGCTGCCGCCCGAGGGGCCGGGGACGCCGCTGACCTGGGCGGTCGCCGGGGTGCCGGTGGTGGCCGGGCTGGCGGTGGGCTGGTTCGCGGTGCGGCGGGCGCGGGAGGTGTCGTGCGGGGAGACCGCGCTCACGGCGGCACTGGGCGCGCTGGTGTGCGGGCTGGTCATGAGCGGGCTCGCGGCGGCCTCGGCGGGGCCGATGGGGTCGCGGGCGCTGGCCGACTTCGGGCCGGTGTGGTGGGCCACGGGGCTGGCGGCCTTCGCGTGGACACTGCTGCTGGCGGTGCCGGTGGCGGTGGCGGTGCACGCGTGGCGGAACCGGCCCGCCCTGGCGACGGACGACGCCTGGCACGACAGCGGCGTACGGGAGGTCCGCTGGGCGGCCCTGCGCCGGTCGGCGGGCACCCTGGTCCCGGACATCACCGACCCCCCGGCCCCGGTCCCGGTTCCGCTCCCCTCCTCGTCCGGCACCGAAGCCCAGGGCGCGGTCCCCGCCCCGGGCACGACGAACGCCCGGCCGCCGGCCCCGGACCCGAGCCCGGACCAGGCTCCGGCCCCCGCCCCGGGCACGACGAACGCCCGGCCGCCGGCCCCGGACCCGAGCCCGGACCAGGCTCCGGCCCCCGCCCCGGGCACGACCAACGCCCGGCCGCCGGCCCCGAACCAGAGCCCGGACCAGGCTCCGGCCCGAGCCCAGGGCCCGGCCAGAGCCCAGGCTCAGGACCACACCCCCGCCCGACCGCAGGCCCCGGCCGCGGCCATGGCCCCCGCCCCCGCCCCCGCCCCCGCCCCGACGTCGACTCCCGACCCGGCCGCGGCGCCGGCGGC
>NZ_JBEZLA010000108.1:0-12256 GCF_040651925.1 Streptomyces sp. NPDC048349
GCGCTGCGGGGCGCTGGTGGTGGATCGGGATCTCCGTCCGGGTGGACGGGCCGGCGGCGGCGGCCGTTCGGCCGGGGCCGGGCGCCCGGTCAGCCCTTGCGGACCGCCCGCAGCCACTCCTTGTTCATGGCGGCGATCGACGGCAGCGGGATGCCCTTCGGGCAGGCCGTGGCGCATTCGCCGGTCAGGGTGCAGCCGCCGAAGCCCTCCTCGTCCATCGCGGCCACCATGTCCAGGACGCGGGACTCCCGTTCGG
Source organism: Streptomyces sp. NPDC048349 (assembly GCF_040651925.1). NCBI lineage: Bacteria > Bacillati > Actinomycetota > Actinomycetes > Kitasatosporales > Streptomycetaceae > Streptomyces > Streptomyces sp. NPDC048349. Next base: position 257 of record NZ_JBEZLA010000108.1, read on the forward strand.
GCGAGCCCTGCGGGAGGACGCCCAGGTGGTTGACCTTGGCGGAGGTGAAGAGCATCGCAGAGCCGTTGGGGCAGGCCGCCACGCAGGCCCCGCAGCCGATGCACTCGGCGTGCTCGAAGGCGAAGTCGGCGTCGGCCTTGGGCACGGCGGTGGCGTGCGCCTCGGGCGCGGAGCCGGTGGGGGCGGTGATGTAGCCGCCTGCCTGGATGATGCGGTCGAAGGCGCCGCGGTCGACGACGAGGTCCTTGACCACCGGGAAGGCGGCGGCCCGCCAGGGCTCGACGTCGATGGTGTCGCCGTCGGCGAAGGACCGCATGTGGAGCTGGCAGGTGGTGGTGCGCTCCGGGCCGTGGGCGTCGCCGTTGATGACGAGGCTGCACGCGCCGCAGATGCCCTCGCGGCAGTCGTGGTCGAAGGCGACCGGGTCCTCTCCGCGCAGGATGAGGTCCTCGTTGAGGGTGTCGAGCATCTCCAGGAAGGACATGTCCTTCGAGATGCCGTCGACCTCGTAGGTGGCCATGGCGCCGGGGGCGTCGGGCTTCTGCTGGCGCCAGACGCGCAGGGTGAGCTTCATGCGTAGCTCCGCTGGGTGGGGTGGACGTACTCGAAGACGAGGTCTTCCTTGTGCAGGACGGGGGCGGCGCCGGTACCGCCGAACTCCCAGGCGGCGGCGTACGAGAACTCCCCGTCGCGCCGCTCGGCCTCGCCGTCCGGGGTCTGGGACTCCTCGCGGAAGTGGCCGCCACAGGATTCGGCGCGGTGGAGCGCGTCGAGGCACATCAGCTCGGCGAGTTCCAGGTAGTCGACGATGCGGTTGGCCTTCTCCAGTGACTGGTTGAACTCCTCACCGGTGCCGGGAACCTTGATCCGGCGCCAGAACTCCGCACGGATCTGCGGGATCCGGTCGAGGGCCTTGCGCAGGCCCTCCTCGGTGCGGGCCATCCCGCAGTACTCCCACATGAGTTCGCCGATCTCGCGGTGGAAGGAGTCGGGGGTGCGGTCGCCGTCGACGGAGAGCAGCCTGGCGAGCCGCTCGCGGGTCTCGCGTACGGCTTCCCGGGCCTCGGGGTGGGTGTCGTCGACGGCCTCCTGGTGCGGGTGGCGGGCCAGGTAGTCGTTGATGGTGGCGGGCAGCACGAAGTAGCCGTCGGCGAGGCCCTGCATGAGGGCGGAGGCGCCGAGGCGGTTCGCTCCGTGGTCGGAGAAGTTGGCCTCGCCGATCGCGAACAGGCCGGGGACGGTGGTCTGGAGGTCGTAGTCGACCCACAGGCCGCCCATCGTGTAGTGCACGGCGGGGTAGATCCGCATGGGGACCTCGTACGGGTTCTCGGCGGTGATCCGCTCGTACATCTCGAAGAGGTTGCCGTACTTCTCCGCGACCTTGTCCCGGCCCATGCGGCGGATGGCGTCGGCGAAGTCGAGGTAGACGCCCTGGCCGCCGGGGCCCACGCCGCGGCCCTCGTCACAGACGTTCTTGGCGGCGCGGGAGGCGATGTCGCGGGGCACGAGGTTGCCGAAGGAGGGGTAGATCCGCTCCAGGTAGTAGTCGCGCTCCCCCTCGGGGATCTCGGCGGCGGGCCGGGTGTCGCCCTTGGCCTTGGGGACCCAGATGCGGCCGTCGTTGCGCAGGGACTCGCTCATCAGGGTGAGCTTGGACTGGTGGTCGCCGGTGCGCGGGATGCACGTGGGGTGGATCTGGGTGAAACAGGGGTTGGCGAAGTACGCGCCGCGCCGGTGCGCCCGCCAGACGGCGGTCGCGTTGGAATTCATGGCGTTGGTGGAGAGGTAGAAGACGTTGCCGTACCCGCCGCTCGCCAGCACCACCGCGTCGGCGTAGTGGGTGGATATTTCGCCGGTGACCAGATCGCGGGCGACGATGCCGCGGGCCACGCCGTCGACGGTGATCAGGTCGAGCATTTCGGTGCGCGCGTGCATCTCCACGTTGCCCGCGGCGATCTGCCGGGAGAGGGCCTGGTAGGCGCCGAGGAGGAGCTGCTGGCCCGTCTGACCGCGGGCGTAGAAGGTGCGCGAGACCTGGACCCCGCCGAAGGAGCGGGTGTCGAGGAGACCGCCGTACTCGCGGGCGAAGGGGACGCCCTGGGCGACGCACTGGTCGATGATCTCGACGGAGATCTGCGCGAGGCGGTGGACGTTGGACTCGCGGGCGCGGAAGTCGCCGCCCTTGACGGTGTCGTAGAAGAGGCGGTGCACCGAGTCGCCGTCGTTGCGGTAGTTCTTGGCGGCGTTGATGCCGCCCTGGGCGGCGATGGAGTGTGCGCGGCGCGGGGAGTCGGAGAAGCAGAACTGGACGACGTGGTAGCCCTGTTCGGCGAGGGTCGCGCCGGCGGAGCCGCCGGCCAGGCCGGTGCCGACGACGATGACGGTGTGCTTGCGGCGGTTGGCGGGATTGACCAGCTTGGCCTCGAAGCGGCGGCGGTCCCAGCGGTCCGCGATCGGGCCTTCGGGGGCCTTCGTGTCGGTGAGGGGTTCGCCGGTGGTGTAGCGGCTGTAGTCGTTCACGAGGGTGTCGTTCATGGTCAGTTCACCACTCCGGTCATGACGGCCACGGGGACGGAGACGAAACCCGCGAAGAGGACGAGGGCCAGGGCGTTGGCCAGGAACTTCAGTGTCCGCTCGCGGCGGGCGTTGCCCGCGCCGAGGGTCTGGGCGGCGCTCCAGAAGCCGTGCCGGACGTGCAGGCCGAGGGCCGCCATCGCCACGATGTAGATCGTGTTGCCGTACCAGGTGGAGAAGGTGGCGAGGACGTTTTCGTACGGATGTCCGGCCCAGGCCCGCTCGTTGACGGTGAGCGTGGTGAGGTCGAGCAGGTGCCAGACGACGAAGAGGCCGAGGATGACACCGCCCCAGCGCATGGTGCGGGTCGCGTAGCTCGCCTTGCGGCGCTTGTGGGCGTACTTCACCGGGCGGGCCCGGATGCCGCGGCGGCTGAGCTGGTACGCGGACACCGCGTGCGCGACGATCGCGGCGAGCAGGACCACGCGGACGATCCACAGGGCCCACTCGTGGTGCAGGAAGGGCGAGCCGAGGGTGCGCAGCCAGTGGGCGTAGCCGTTGAACTCCCCCGCCCCGAAGAAGATCTTGAGGTTGCCGAGCATGTGCACGACGAGGTAGCCGAGCATGATCAGCCCTGATACGGCCATCACGGACTTCTTGCCGACGGACGAGTCCCAGAGCGTGCGCGTGGTGGACGGCCGTCGACCCGTCCGCGTTGCCAGAGCCATGCCATCGACGTTAGGGACCAAGGTCCCGAAAGGTCCAAGACATGATGGGGCTGATCTCCATAGGCTCTGACTATGCTCGTCGTATGCTGGGGCTCATGCAGTTCCAGCAGCTCCTCTATTTCGTCGCCGTCGCCGAGACCCGGCACTTCACGCGGGCAGCGGAACGGGTGCACGTGGCCCAGCCCTCGCTGTCCCAGCAGATCAAGGCGCTGGAGCGGGAGCTGGGTGCCGAACTGTTCAGCCGCGCGCGGGGCAACATCGCACTGACGGACGCGGGCGAGGCGCTGCTGCCGCTGGCCCGGCGGATCCTGGCGGACGCGGACACCGCGCGGCTGGAGGTGCAGGAGCTGGCGCAGCTGCGGCGCGGCCGGGTCCGGCTGGGCGCCACGCCGAGCGTCTGCACGGGCCTGCTGCCGGACGTGCTGCGCTCCTTCCACCGTGCGCATCCGGGGATCGAGCTGCTGATCGAGGAGAGCGGTTCGCTCGACCTCGTACGGGAACTGGCGCGCGGAGCTCTGGACCTGGCCCTGATCGCGCTGCCGCTGCCGCCCTCGGCTCCGGCACTGACCACGGTGGAACTGCTGACGGAGGACCTGGTCGTCGTCTCGTCCGCGGAGCTGCCGGCGCCGGGCGGGGGCGGGGCACTGGCCATTTCCGCGCTGCGCGAGGAGCCGATGGTGATGTTCCGGCACGGGTACGACCTGCGGGAGCTGACGGTGGCGGCCTGCCGCGCGGAGGGCTTCGAGCCGGTGTTCACGGTGGAGGGCGGCGAGATGGACGCGGTCCTCGGCTTCGTACGGGCGGGGCTGGGGGTCGCCGTGGTCCCGGCGATGGTGGTGGACCGCGCAGGGCCCGGCCTGCGGGCGACTCCCCTGGCGGGCTCGCCGCTGCGCCGCACGATCGCGCTGGCCCACCGCACCGACGTGGCTCCCCCGCGTGCGGCGCGCGAGCTGAAGCGGATGCTGGTGGGCTGACCGTCAGCCCGTTGGAGCGGCCGGCGCGGCACCGGGGCCCACGGGCAGCACCTCGTCCAGTCCGCCGGCCAGCATGCCGAACGCGGAGGTCGCGTCGGCCACGGCTGCCGGGTGGACCTCGTCGGCGCTGCGCCCCGCTTCGATCCTGCGCCAGTTCTCCCGGCCCAGCTCCCGGCGGACCGTCACCAGGTGCAGCGCCGCCAGCCGGGCGGTGAGCGGCGGGGCGGACTCGGCCTCGAGGGCGGCGGCGAGCAGTTCCACCTCGCGGGCAGTGTAGCGGGCGAGGCGGGATTCCAGGCTGGCGGTGGAGAAGACCAGCCGCTCGAAGGCGAGGACCGCGGGGTGGTCGCAGAGTCCGGTGATCGGGTCCCGCCGGTCGAGGGCCGCCAGGAAGTGCTCTCTTAGGGCGCCGACGGGCCCCTGGCCGGCCGGCCGCTCGCGCACGATGCGCGCCGCCTCGTCCTGGTGGTCGGCGAACCGCTCCAGGACCAGGTCCTCCTTGGTGGGGAAGTACCGGAAGAGCGTGGGCTTGGAGACTTCCGCCGCCGCGGCGACGTCCGCCACGGAAACGGCGTCGAAGCCCTGTTCCAGGAAGAGCTCGAGCGCCGTGTCCGCCAGCCGGCGGCGCGTGCGGAGCTTCTTGTTCTCGCGCAGACCCGTCGTGTTGTCCATGGCCCCATCCTAGCACGAGACGTTACCGAGTCATTTTTTGAACCGGGTTATTTTCGTGACCGGGTTGCTTTTTCGTGGGGGAGCCGTTTTCCTTGAGTCATCGGCACGATGAGAGGACTTCCGATGACCGACGTACTGATCGCGGGCTCCGGCCCCACCGGGCTCACCCTGGCCTGTGACCTGACCCTCCGCGGTGTCGCGGTCCGGGTCCTCGAGCGGCGTTCCGCACCCCACCGCGAGTCCCGGGGCAAGGGCCTCGACGCGGGCAGCCTCGAGGCCTTCGTCCGGCTCGGTGTCGCCGAGCGGCTCTCGGCCATCGGCAACCCCCGGGTGATCCTGCGCAAGTACTTCGACGGCGCCCACATCACCGACACACCGGCCGGCGGGGGCGGCCTTCTGATCGGCCAGTGGCAGGTCGAGGAGGTCCTGCGCGAGCGGCTGTCGGGCCTCGGCGTGCGGATCGAGTACGGCGCCGAGGTGGTTGCGATGGCCCAGGACGGCAGGGGGGTCACCGCGCGGCTGGCCGACGGCAGGTCGGTCCGCGCGGCCTACGCCGCGGGATGCGACGGCGGCCACAGCTCGATCCGGGGACTGCTCGGGATCTCCTTCGACGGACGGACGGAGGAGAAGCCGTCGATGGTGGTCGGGGACGTGACGGCGCCCGGCCTGAGCCGGGAGTACTGGCACCAGTGGTTCACCTCGGACGGCGGCGGCATACTGCTCTGCCCGATGCCGGGGACGGAGAGCTTCCAGATCCAGGCCGCGCCCGAACAGGACGAGCGGGGGGAGCCGCTGCCGCCCTCGCTGGAGAGCTTCCAACGGCTCTTCGACCGGGACGCCCGTGTGCCGGGGATCCGGCTGGCGGATCCCACCTGGCTCTCCTCCTGGCGGATGAACGTGCGCATGGCCTCCCGGCTGCGCGAGGGCCGGGTCTTCCTCGCCGGGGACGCGGCGCACGTCCATCCGATAGCCGGCGGGCTGGGGATGAACACCGGGATCCGGGACGCGGCGGCCCTAGCCCGGACCCTGGCCGCCGCCGTCACCGACCCGGCGCCGGGTGTGCTCGACGCCTACGAGGCCGAGCGCCTGCCGGTGGCGGCCGAGGTGCTGGCCGACACGTCACGGCGGATGGACCGGGTGATGGCGGCCGTCCGCGAGCCGGGGCGCGGGACGGAGGCGGGCATGAACTGACGGGCGGGGCCGGCCGGCCGCACCCGCCCCCCGGGTCGCGCCCGGGTCTCGCCCCGGGCAGGTGGGCAGTCGGAGTCAGGACGGGCTGGGCACGGCGTCCGAGAGGGAGAGCGTGTGGATGCGGTCGGGGGCGCCGGGGCGCGCGTAGTACCAGCCCTGGGCGGTGTCGCAGCCGAGGGCGCGCAGCTGGGCGGCCTGGGCTCCGGTCTCCACGCCCTCGACGGTGACGGCGAGTTCGAGGCTGTGGGCCAGGGCGACGATCCCCTCCACGATCTTGACGTCGACCGGGTTGGCCGGGCTCTGCTGCATGCCCTGGGTGAAGGAGCGGTCCAGTTTCAGGACGCTGACCGGCAGGCGGCGCAGGTTGGCCAGGTTCGAATAGCCGGTGCCGAAGTCGTCGAGCGCGATGTCCACGCCGAGGGCGGCGAGCCGGCGCAAGGGCTCGAGGAGTTCGTCGTCGGCGCCGATCAGGGCAGATTCGGTGACCTCCAGGCACAGCGCGCCCGGGGCGAGGCCCGACTTCTCCAGTACCGCCACGGTGTCGGCGACCAGGCCGGGGTGGTGCAGCTGGGTCGGTGAAAGGTTGACGTTGATCCGCAGGGACGAGCCACCGTGCTGGCGCTGCCAGTTGCGGGCCTGGCGGACGGCCTCCTCCAGGACCCACCGGCCGAGCGGCACGATCAGCCCGGTCCGTTCGGCGAGCGGGATGAAGCGGTCCGGGCCGAGCACCCCGTACTGCGGGTGCGACCAGCGCACCAGCGCCTCCGCACCGTGCACGCTGCCGTCGTGCATGTGGACCAGCGGCTGGTACTCGATGAAGAACTCGCCCCGCTCCAGAGCCGCCGGCAGGGCGTTGGTCAGGCCGTGGCGGGTGATGGCCCGCGCGTCGGCCTCGGCGTCGGCGAACTCGAACCGGTTGCCGCCGGCCGCTTTGGCCCGGTACATCGTGATGTCCGCGCTGCGCAGCACCTCCGCGGGGGTGCGCTCGCGGGCCGGGCCCTCGACGATGCCTATGCTGCCCCGGACCGTCAGCTCGCGGCCCTCCAGGCGGATCGGCGTCGACAGCGCCGACAGGATGCGGACCGCCAGGTCGGTCACTTCCTGCTCGGTATCGGGTCCGGTGGTCAGGGCGACGAACTCGTCTCCGCCGAGCCGGGCGACGACCTCCCCGGGGCCGGTCGCGCAGCTCTGCAGCCGGTCCGCGACCTCCACCAGCAGCCGGTCGCCCGCCGAGTGGCCGAGGCTGTCGTTGACGGCCTTGAACCCGTCGAGATCCAGATAGCACAGGCCGAAGCGGCTGCCCCCGGCCCCGCTCAGGGCCTTCTCCAGCCGTTCGAAGAACAGCGTCCGGTTGGGCAGCCCGGTCAGCGCGTCGTGGGTCGCCTCGTAGCGCAGGCGCAGGTTCAGCAGCCGGCGCTCGGTCGTGTCCTCCATCAGCGCCAGCTGGTAGCGCGGCACCCCGTCCGCGTCGCGCAGCAGCGACACCGTCAGATTGGTCCACAGGACCGTGCCGTCGTGCCGGTAGTACGGCTTCTCCACGCGGAAGTTCTCCCGCTCGCCGCGCACCAGCTCGCCGTACATCCGCCACACGTGCGGGGTGTCGTCGGGGTGTCCCCACTCGCTGACCTTGCGGCCCCGGACGTGCCCTTCCAGGCCGCCGAACATCTGCAGCAGCGCGTCGTTCACCTCGAGGATGTTCCCGTCCAGGTCGGCGATGCCGATCCCGACGGCCGCCCCCTCGAAGACCGCCCGGAAGCGTTCCTCGCTCGCGTGCAGGGCCTGCTGCGCGTCGATGCGGGCGGTCAGCGCCGAACGGGCGATGGCCTCCTGCTCCTTGAGCGTGCGCTCGCGCAGGGCGCGGGCGTAGCCGGCCGCGATCCCGTGCTGGAGACGGGCACAGCGGGACCGGTACTCCTCGATGTCCTCCGCGCCGGAGCCCCCGGGCCAACCGGGCCCGCAGTAGAGCACCAGGTAGGACTCGATCACTCCGAGGGTGCCCGACAGCGCCTCGGGGTCGGTGCAGTGCACGGCGACGAGCTCCGCGCCGACCCGCTGGGCGACGGAGGCGTCGAAGGGCCGTGCGTGCAGCGCCTCGGCGAGCGTCCGGGTGAGCGGGACGAGATGCCGTTCGAACTCGGGCCGCGTCAGCGAGGTCGCCGTGACCGGGAAGATCGCCCGCCCCCAGATCGTCGCGAAGCGGGCGATCCGGTCCTCGATCCCGCCTTTGGGGGCCGCCGGCGGCTCCGGCGCCGCGGACCGCCCCGCCTCGCGCCCCGGGGCCGGGGCTCCGGCGGGCTCCGCCGCGGCGCCCGGCGCGCCCGCCGTCTGTGCCGGAAGTCTCACGCCTTGCGTCCCACGCCGCCGTAGCCCGAGAAGGCGTACGGGTCCTCTTGAACCGCGCCGTCCTCCGCGGACTCGGCGCGGTCCGGCCGCCAGTCGGGCATGGACACCAAACCGGGCTCCAGCATCTCGAACCCGTCGAAGAACCCGCGGATCTGCTCCCCGCTGCGCATGACGAGGGGGTTGCGGATGTCCCGGTAGACGCCGACGGCCCCGCCCGCGACCTCCTCCGTGAGCGGGATCCCCTCGAACGAGGCGTGCGTGAGGATCAGCAGGCTGCCGGGGGCCAGCGCGTCGCGCAGCTCGGCCACGGCCCGGTACGGATCGTCCGCGTCCTCCAGGAAGTGCAGGACGGCGACGAGCAGGAGGGCGACCGGCCGGTCGAGGTCGAGCAGCCGGGAGACCTCCGGGCCGGACAGGATGTCCTGCGGCTTGCGGAGGTCGGCGGCGACGACGCCGCTGCGCTCGTCCCCGGCCAGCACGGCCTGGCTGTGCGCGACGGCCACCGGGTCGTGGTCGACGTAGACCACGCGCGCCTCGGGACTGGCGGCCTGTGCGATCTCGTGGACATTGCCGAAGGTGGGGATGCCGGAGCCGATGTCGAGGAACTGCGTGACGCCCTCGGCGACGGCGTGCCGCACCGCGCGGCGCATGAATGCCCGGTTCGCCTGCATGATCTTGGGCAGGCCCGGCATGAATTCCATGGCCCGGCGGGCCGCCTGGCGGTCGACCTCGAAATTGTGGGAGCCGCCCAGGTAGTAATCGTAGATGCGGGACACGCTCGGCACCGATATGTCGATGCCTGGCGGGGCCCAGGCGGGGCGCTCCATCGGGGTCTCCAAGCGTTGTTCCTACGGCGGTCCGTCCGTGGTCGGACTCCTGTCCGAGCCGAATGTACTGATCATTGCCCAACGGGGCGAGCAAAAGCGGAAATTGGCGATCCGTTCTTCGTCACACACCAAACATGTCCGAGGCACCCGTCCGGGAGAATGATCGATACCGACACATCCCTTTTGGGAATTGCGCGATGAGCGCCCGGACTCGCCCGCCTCGCGACGCATGAGTGGCTCAAACCCTTCCAGTCGGCACTCCACCCGTTCAGGCGAACCGGGGCGGACCCTCGCGTGCGCGGGCGTGCGCGAGCCCATGCTCCCCGGGTGAACAAAGCCTGTGCCAGACGCCTGCTGGCGGTTCCGGTCCTGCTGTGGGCGGCCCTGTCCGTCACCCCGGCCGTGGCTGATAGCTGCGCCTACGCGACGACCGGCTCCGGTGACGGCGCCTCCACCCTCACCCTGGTCGCGTCGGCCGGCGGCGGGGGCCGCGGAGGCGGTCCGGGTGGCGGACATCACGGCGGCCAGAAGGGCGGCCGGACCGGCGAAGGCCACGGAGGAGGCCGGCACGACGGGCACGGCGGCCACCCCAGCCACGGCGGTCACCCCAGCCACGGCGGACACGGCCACGGCCACGGCCACCACTGTCCGCCACCGCCTCCCCCGCCCTGCCCGCCGAAGCCCTCCCCCTCGCCCCCTCCGCCCCCGAAACCCACGCCGAAGCCCACGCCGCCGCCGACCCCCGCCCCGCCGCCCGAGCCCACACCACCGCCACCCCCGCCCCCACCGGCGCCGAAGCCCGTGCCGAAGCCGGTGCCCAAGCCCGTCGCGCCGAAGCCCGCTCCGCCCAAGCCCGCCCAGCCCCGGGCGCTCGAGCCACCCGCCCCGCCCGCCCCCACCCCGGCGCCGCCGCCACCCGTGACCAGGCCGGTGGCCCGTCCCGCCTATCACGCACCCGCCCGCAAGCCGGTCGAACACCACGTCTCGCCGGTGACCTTCACCCTGCTGACCGCGGCTCCCGCAGTCCTCGCGATCGTCGCGCTGCGCCCCCGGTAGCCCCGCCCCACCCGTAACCGATTGGGAGTCATCTTGTCGGAATGGCTCGTCCTGACCCTCGCGATGGCCGCGGCCTGCGCCGTCGTGCTGTCCATCGCCTTCTTCAACCACCGCAGGATCGGCGAGGACGACGATCCGAACGAAACCCCGGACGTCATCGAGTACATGACGATGATGATCGGGGTGATCTACGCGATCGTGCTGGGCCTGGCGATCGCAGGTGTCTGGGAGGGCCGCGGAGCCGCCCAGGAGTACGTGCGCCAGGAAGCGCAGGCCCTCCACGAGATCAGTGTCCGCTCCGAGGTCTACCCGGCCGAGGTCCGCAAGAAGATCCGGTCCGACGTCGACGCGTACGTGACGTACGTGGTGGACACGGAGTGGAAGGAGATGGCCGACCACGGCACGCTCGCGGACCGCGGCGGGGAGCTGCTGGAACGGATCCGCCGGGACGTCACCGACTACGAGCCGCAGACCGACCACGAGGGTCAGGCCTACCAGCCGCTGGTCGACCAGGTCGCCGCGGTGGACGACGCCCGCAGTGCGCGCGGCCACGGCGCCGGGGCCACGATGCCGGGGGTGGTGTGGTTCGGGCTCATCGTCGGGGCCCTGGTGACGGTCGGTCTGATCTTCACCCTGCAGATCCGGCGCTCGTTCCGGGAACTCCTGCTGGCCGGTCTGTTCAGCGCGCTGATCGCCTTCCTGCTGTTCCTGATCTGGGACTTCGACGCGCCCTTCGGGCGGGGCATCTCGGCCACCGCCGAACCGTTCCTCGCGCAGTTCCCGCATCTGGGCCTCGGGGACTGAGGCCGTGGGCCGCGACCCGTGGAAGCGGGCCGCGTACGGCTTCCGGCAAACCGGGGACGGGGCTCCCGTCCCCGGTTCGGCCCAGCACCATGACCCATTCGCCCGTTCCTGATCGCGAGCCGGGCCGCCCGGACCTAGCGTGGCGGACATCGAGGCGCACGTCCCCCCACGTGCGGAAACCCTTCCGCGGCTGCTCCTCGGGGATCCGGAGAATCAACCATGGGTGCGATACGTACCTCCGCCACAGCCCTGCTGAGCGCCGGCGCCACGGGCGCCGTACTCGCGCTCGGCGTCCTCGGCGCGTCCACCGCGACCGCCACCGAAGCCCGGCAGGTCACCTCGTTCGGGTTCGCCATCACTCCGTCCACCGTCGCCCCCGGCGGCCAGACGCTCCTCTCGGTGAGCGGGTGCAACGCCGCCTACGCCACCGCCTCCTCCGGGGTCTTCGACACCGTGAGCATCGCCCGCGGCCAGACCGTACGGGTCACGGTGGACCGGGACGCCCGGCGCGGAGCCGTGTACTCCGTCTCGTTCACCTGCAACGGGGAGACCGGCTCGGCCGACTTGACGATCGCCGGCGGCACGACCAGGCCCACCACCAGTTCCACGCGGACGTTCACCCCGGACACCACCGTCACCACCTCCGCCCGCGGCGTTCAGGGCGGCCTCGGCGGCAGTGTGGCCGGCCTGGATCCCGTGGAGCTCGGCGCGGGCGCCGGACTCCTCCTCGCCGCCGTGGCCGGCACGGCGTACACCGTGCGCCGCCGCGGCAGCAGCCGGCGCGGTCACTGAATCCCCGCGGACCGGCGCCATCCCCGCCCTTCGGGCGGCGTCCCCCGGCAGGATCGCCGGTCGCCGGGGGGGCCCCGCGCCGGGGCGGGGCCCGGGCCC
>NZ_JBEZLA010000109.1:0-12081 GCF_040651925.1 Streptomyces sp. NPDC048349
CGAAGTACCTCGACGGCGACGGCAACTACTACAAGGCAGACGGCAGCCTCCACCAGCACATCGACGAAGCCCCGGTCGAGAAGACCCCGGACACGACCCCGGCCCCGAAGCCGGACGCCCCCCTGCACGCCACCCCGGCCAAGGTCGAGGCCCCCGACCGAGTCCTGACGACCGTCGGCGGTCCCGCCGACGACATCACCCGCGTCGGCTCCAACATCTCCGACCCGGTCCGCGCCGCAGACCACACTCCCGCCACCCGCCCCGACACCACCCCCGGCGGCCACGCGGGAGACCACACCCCGGGCGGCAACGCATACGACCATGGCAGGGGCCCTTCCGCGAGTCACGAACCCCCGACCGGCACCGGCCACACGGACGGCCCGTCCACGGGCGGCGGCCACGGTGACACTACGCCCACTGGTGGTGCGTCCCACGCGGATACCCCAACAGGCGGTCACGGTGACACAAGTGGGACCGGTAGCCACGGCGATGGCCCCGGCCACCCGCTGGGCGGCGAGGGGGCGGGCGGTTCCCTGCCCGAAGGGCCCGCCGGTCTGCCGGACCAGCCGACACTCCCTGGTGGATCCGAGGTCAGGCCGGACGGCGCTCGCTACATCGAAGAGCCCGACGACGTCCCGGCGGCACGCTTCTACGACCAGGTGCGGGCCGACCCGCACACCCTGGACATTGCGAGCATCTCGGATAGCACAGGCATCAGTACCACCGTGCTGGATCGCGTCCGCACGCACTTCTTCCTCACCCAGCACGTGGTGGCCGAGGCGCCAGGTGTCGCGCGGCAGGCGTATTTCACGCCCCGTCACGACATCGCCGATATCTGGCAGGCGGCCAGTCAGCGCAGTCTGACTCCCGATGAAGCGGTGAAGTTCGAGCGATATATTGCGCATGAGTACGTGGAGAGCCAGTTCATCGAGGCGGGCATACCGTATCTGAGAGATGAGCCGCACATGTGGGAGTCTTACGCCAACGAGACCGAATCTGGGTACTTTCACACCTGGCCGGAGAGCTGGGCCGATGCCGGCGCCCATGAGCTCGCGACGAGTGAGCGCAGAGGTGGCTTCGGCCACTGGGGCGGGCTGGGCCTGGACGTACCGAGGGTCGAGTTGGCACCGGGTCTCTCCAACATCGACGAGGTGGTGGCAGCCCTGTTCCAGGAGCTGCGATCGAAGGGAATTGAGCTCAAGTGACCGACCGGACCGCATCCGTCATGCTGAACCGGCTCCGTGCGGTGGAATGGGTCGGCGACTGGGACGACGTGCTCGCGCGCGTCATGTCCCGGCGCATTCTCATGCGTGAGTATCTGAGGCGGGCAGCCCTGTGGGCGCAGGCGTACTCGGCCGAAAGAGCCTGGCCCTTCTTCGATGTCACGGAATACGTGGACCCAGAATTCCGACTTTCCCCCGAAACGGCGGCGGAGCTCGAAGAGTACCTGAGCCGCGTGCCCGGATCGGCTCTGAAAGCCACGTGTGCGGGCGCCGTGCGCCTGGCGGAACTCCGCGAGCAGAACCCGGCGGCGTTGCCCGACCTGCCCGACCTCTACGAGCCCCTGGTCCTCTTCTACGAGCGGGGCGGGGAGTTCCTGCGGGACAACGCAGGTGGCCTCGACCTGACCGGAGTGTCGTTCCGGCTGGGTACCCCGCAGGGCAATCTCGGCACCCCGCCCTTCCATGCGCTCAGCGAGAGGGTGCTCGACGCCCTGGATGCCAAGGGACGCATCTCGTACTACGCCGTCGGTGAGAATCGGGAGCCCCTCATGCGGCGCCGCATTGTGCGGGGCGAGCGTCATGACGAGGTATTCGGCCGGGATCTGCGCTGGGAGCCGACGGACCGGCTCCCGGAGACGGAAGAGGCAAGGAAGAGCGCAGGCCTGGTCCCGCTCGATGAGATTGCCGCGGCCGAGCTCATCGGTGCTTTCGTGGACCGGGCGTCCCGCTAGCGGTCAGCTTCGGCCAGCGACGTCGAAGCCCTGAACAGCTACAGAGGGACGCATCCGTGACGTACAACCTCCTTACCGCCGACTTCGTTAGCCCGGAGACCGTGGCCGTCGCACTTGCCGGATGTTTCGGCGTCGCGGTCGGTGATGTGGAGGTGGCAGATCCCGATGGTGACCCCGGTGGATCGAACTGTCCGTATACCACGACGTCTGGGGTCAGTGTAATTTCCTGGGCGAGCCGCAGCCGGCCATACACGCCAACAACGCGCCGCGGCTCGCCTCGGCCCTGCAGGAGCTCGACCAGTTGCTCGGAGTCGCGGCGGAGCCCGGTGAGCCGACGTACTACGGGCGGGCCGAGGGCTACGGACTCAAGGCTCCCGACATCATCGACGGGCGGGGACCGGACCTCACCGACACCGTATTCGGGTAGACGGCAGCATCCGCGGCGGGGACGCAGGGTGCGCCGGCTCGCGATCGGTAAGCCGATGCCCCAGCGGGTGATCGACCTCTACAGGGAGTACTACTCGTGATGTACGGCCTCCTGACAGAGGCAGCAGCAGATCCTGAGGCGACTGCCTGAGTGCTGCCTGAGGCGTTCGGCGTCCACATCCAATCGGTCGACGTTTCTCCGGAGAGCGAGAGGGAGAACCGCAACTGGACGCGACTGTCACGTGCGAGTACGAGGGGCCTTCAGCACGCATCGAGGCGTGCATCCTCGGCGCGGGCCGTGAACTTGGAGAGCTCCGGCCAGGCCGAGGGCGCGCCATCCGGCGCAGGCCACACGGAGGGCCCCAACCTTGGCGGCAACGGCGGAACCCACACCGGTGCGGGTGAAGCCCCAGACGGTGTTGTTGGCCGTGGTGCCTCTGAATCGCCTGGACCTAGCGCCGCGCTGACTCCGGAAGAGCAGGCTGCGCACGCTCGGCATCTGGAAGGGGCAATGTCGATGTTGATGCGCGCGCCGAAGGAGTGCGGCTCGTGGTTCTGGGACCTGGACGACGTGGCGGAGCCCGGTCTGGAGTCCGCGCTCAGGACCGCGGCGCGCATGGGTGCGGTGCTTCAGAAGCACGGTCTGCTGGAGCCGGCCTCGCTTGAGTGGAACTGGTTCCAGCTCGGCAAGGGCGGCCTGGGCATCCACAGCCGCCTGGACCTCGTCGGGCGTTCGTTCGATGATCCGGCGCTGCCCGCTGACCTCCGCGCCTGCCGGCCGGGCGGCCATCCGCAGGCGGAGATGGGCGGGATCGTCGTGCTGGGATCCGGCGCCTGGTTCGACGCGAGCGGAACACGCCACACCGAGTACCGCCTGGTCGAACTCATGGTGTCACCCGACGAGATCGGACCCTCGGCGGAACTGTCCGTGTACCACGACGTGTGGGGCCAGTGTGACTTCCGGGGCGAACCGCACCCGGCCATCCACGCCAACAACGCACCCCGGCTCGCGTCGGCACTGCAGGAGCTCGACCAGCTGCTCGGAGTCGGCGCGGAGCCTGGCGAGCCGACGTACTACGGGCGGGCCGAGGGCTACGGTCTCCAGGCTCCCGACCTCATCTACGGGCGTGGGCCGGACCTCACCGATACCGCATTCGGGTAGGCGGGCGGCGGGACTCGTTTCAACGGCAGCTGGCGGCGCCGGACGAGCAGGTGAAGGAGCCGGGATCCGCGAACCGGAACCGGTTCGCGGACATGGCGGACGCCACCGGGGCCGACCGGCAGGGCGGCCGACTGTTGCGGCGGCGTGTGGTCCGTAGCGAGACGTACGACGAGACGTACGACGAGGCGTTCGGCCGGGACAGCCTGCGCGGGGAGCCGGCCGGCGCGGGCTG
Organism: Streptomyces sp. NPDC048349; assembly: GCF_040651925.1. Lineage (NCBI taxonomy): Bacteria > Bacillati > Actinomycetota > Actinomycetes > Kitasatosporales > Streptomycetaceae > Streptomyces > Streptomyces sp. NPDC048349. The sequence continues at coordinate 3,775 of NZ_JBEZLA010000109.1, forward strand.
ACTACGGGATCAGGTGGTTGTAGATCTCGGTCACCTTCGTCTCGAAGGGCGGCGCCCCGAGGTCCTGTGCGGCAGGGATGACCTTTTCTTCCGTGAAGCGCCGGAAGTCGGCCTCCGACTCCCACACGTCGATGACCTGCCAGCCGCCCCGGTCGCTGGGTGATGCGACGTGGGCGAGGAGTCCGGCCGGCGGGTTCGTGGGGTCCGGGAGCACCCGGTCGTGGACGGCCTGGTATTGCTCCGGGGTCCAGTCCGCGCTCCAGTTGTAGACCAGAACTGCCATCTCGGTTCCTCGATTCCGTGAGGCTGTGAGTCCGTGAGTCCGTGAGTCCGTGAGTCCCTGAGTCCGTGGGTCCGTGAGTCCCTGTCCAAGGGTGGGGGTCCCGCTCGTGACGCTACGGCCGCGCGCAGGGGGCAGCGAGCGGTCGCGGACCCCGCTACGCCGTTTGCCGGAATGGTGCTCCGTGCCTCACGCCGGGCCGGCGGCGGACGCGTCGCGCCGCTCCGGGGCGGAGCCTCCGTGCCGTCACACCACGGGCGGCACGGGCGGCACGGGCGGCTCCGCGTCCCGCTGCGAGAGGACGGCTCACCCTCCTGCGGACGCACGGGTGTCGAGGAGCCGCTGCGCCACCTCCCGGGCCCGCCGGGCCGGGGCCGGGCCCGGGTCCAGGGCGGCCACCACCGTCGCGCCCTCGACCAGGATCAGGAGTTGGTCCGCCAGGAGCTCCTCGCCCGGGCCGGCCAGGTCCGACAGGAGGGACCGGAGTTCCGCCTTGTGGCGGTGTACGACGTCCAGGACGGCCGCCGGGCCGCCCGGGCCCAGTTCCCCGTACGCGTTCAGGAACGCGCAGCCCCGGAAGTCCGGCTCGCAGAACCAGTCCGCCAGCCAGTCGAAGAGGGCGGGGACCGGGTCCGCCGCCCCTGACACCGCCTCGCGCAGACTCGTCATCCAGCGGCGGTCGCGGCGCTCCAGGTACGCCGTGACCAGGGACTCCTTCGCCGGGTAGAGCCGGTAGAGCCGTTTGAGGGGGACGCCGGACTCCGTGCGGATGCGGTCCATGCCGACCGCCTGGATGCCGTCGGCGTAGAACAGCGCCTCCGCCGCGTCCAGGAGTCGGGTGCGGGCCTCTTCGTCGTCCATGAGGGCAGGGTAGCCCGATTTCCCTTGCGGGGAGAACGTTCGTTCTCGTACGGTGGAGAACGACCGTTCTCCACTTCGGAAGGATCCGCCGTGACACGTCCGCCCCTGCCGCCCTTCACCGAGGAGTCGGCCCGCGCCAAGGTCCAGGCCGCCGAAGACGCCTGGAACAGCCGGGATCCGGAGCGGGTGGCCCTCGGGTACACCGAGGACTCGGTCTGGCGCAACCGCGACCGGTTCCTCACGGGCCGCGCCGAGATCCGGGAGTTCCTCGCCGAGAAGTGGGAGCGCGAGCTCGACTACCGGCTCCGCAAGGAGCTCTGGGCGTACACCGGCAACCGCATCTCCGTCCGCTTCGCGTACGAGTGGCACGACGCCGCCGGCCAGTGGTGGCGCAGCCACGGAAACGAGCAGTGGGAGTTCGACGGCGACGGCCTGATGAAGCGGCGCGAAGCCAGCATCAACGACGTCCCCATCGCCGCCGAGGACCGCCGGCTCCTCTGAGCGCGAGAGCCTCATCGGCTGGCGCTGGGTGTGAACCGCGTCACCGGAGGTGTGGATTCCTTGTGGATTCCTTGCGGATTGCGGCAGTTGGGACCTTTGAGCGCCCCTCAAGCACCCTACCGGCGGGTTTATGTTTCCCCAGCCCACCGAGACCGATCCGGTGGCGACCGACCAAGACTGGGGAACAATGACCACTCGTCTGTCCGCGACGCGACGCGGATGGTGGAGGTCCGGGGGGACCTCCAGATGGATAGCCACCGGAGCAGCGATCGCCGTGTCCGCCACCCTCATGCAGGGTGCGAACACGGCGGATGCCGCTCCCGCGAAGGATCCGGAGAGCCGGACCGCCGCCGACGCCGCCCAGGCCGTGACCCAAGAGGTGGACATCGCCCGCGCGCGCGTCGCCGCGCGCAAGGCCGGGCACCGGGTCGAGGCCGTGTCCGAGCGGTCCGAGACCGCGACCACGTGGGTGAACCCGGACGGGACCCTCACCACCGAGGTGTCCGCCGGCCCGATCCGCTTCTACGACCAGCAGGCCAGGGCCTGGCGTGACGTCGACGTCAGCCTGGCCCGCGGAGCGGACGGTTCCGTCGCCTCCAAGGCGCACCCGCACGGCCTCACCCTCGGCGCCGGCGCCGGACGTGCCCGCAAGGCAGGCCCGATGGCCGCGGCCGCCGCCGCCGAGGCCGCCACCGACCTGGTCACCCTCGGGGCCGGCGACCAGCAGATCACCCTCCAGTGGAAGGGCGCCCTGCCGGCCCCCAAGCTCGACGGGGCCCGTGCCGAGTACACCAACGCCGTGCCCGGTGGGGACGTCGTCATCGAGGCGACCCGGACCGGATTCGAGCAGTTCGTCGAGCTCAAGCAGCGCCCGGCGGCCGAGGGGTACTCGTACACCCTCCCGCTGACGGCCAAGGGCCTGAAGGTGGAGCAGCTGTCCGACGGCAGCGTGCAGTTCACCGACCGCAAGAGCCGCAAGACGGCCGTCATGCCCGCGCCCGTGATGTGGGACTCCACCGTCGACCCGGTCTCCGGGGAGCACACCCGCAAGGTGCCGGTGGCGATGAAGGTCGTGCAGAAGAAGGGGGCCGTCGACCTCGTCGTCTCACCGGACGCGAAGTTCCTCGCCGACCCGGCGACCAAGTACCCGGTCACCGTGGACCCGTCCACCTCGGCGCTGGGCAGCCTTTTCGACACCTACGTCCAGCAGGGCGAGACCGTCGACTGGTCCAACGACACCGAACTCGACCTCGGCAACCCGGGTACGAAGAACGCGGACGGCACGCCCCGTACCGCCCGTTCGTTCATCACCTGGAACACCGCTCCCCTCGCGGACTCGCTGGTCTCCAGCGCGAAGCTGTCGCTGTGGAACTTCCAGTCCGGCAACACCGACTGCACCGCCCAGCCGTGGGAGGTGTGGACGGCCAACAACGCCTCCACCGCCTCGCGCTGGACGAACCAGCCGGCCATGGTCACCAAGTACGCCACCTCCACCGAGACCCGCGGCAACGCCGCCTGCACCTCGGCACCCGACGGCTGGATCAACGCCGACGTCACCGGCCTCGCGCAGCACTGGGCCAGCCAGAAGTGGACGTACTCCGGCATGGGCCTGCGGGCCTCCTCGGAGTCGGTGGTCGGACAGTGGAAGCGGGTCAACTCCGCCAACGCCACGGCCAACCCGCCGAAGCTGACGGTCACCTACAACCACCGTCCGCGCACCGGCACCAAGCAGCAGGCCGGTCCTCCGTACACCCAGGACAAGACGGGCGCCTGGCGCGTCGACACGACGACGCCGACCCTGCGCGACACCTTCGCCGATCCGAACGGCGACAAGGTCACCGGTTCCTTCCAGATCTTCGACGCGGCGACCAACACCCAGGTCGGCAACGTCCTGGTGTCCCCGTACGTCGCCGCCGGCACCCCCGCCTCGGTCGTCGTCCCGGCGGGCGTGCTCCAGCACGGGCGCACCTACCGCTTCCGTACCTCGCCCTACGACGGCACGCACTACAACACCGAGTGGTCCGCCTGGGCCACCTTCACCGTCAGCGCGCTGCCCGGTGTCCCGCAGGACCTCCAGGCGGGTGCCCAGCAGACCCTGACGCCCATCCTGTCCGCGGTCGCCATCGACCCCGCGCAGGGCAGGGTGAGCGCCGAGTTCTCGGTCAAGGACGCCGCCGGCAAGCCGGTTGCGGACCTGGCCCTGCCGCCCGTGTCGCGCGAGAGCGGCAGCCGGGCCGCCGTGCAGGTGCCGGAGGGCAAGCTGGTGGACGGTGCGACCTACAAGTGGGCTGCCCGCGCGTGCACCAGCGTCGGCTGCTCGCCCTGGTCGGCCGAGCAGAGCCTGACCGTACGGCTCCAGCCGCTGCCCGCCCTGCCCGCCGCGCAGTCCCTGGTCATCGGGGACGCGGCGCTGAGCGGCGCCTCCGCCGCCACCGACTGCGACACGCCGGGCTGCGTCGCCCTGCCGGACGGCCGGCTGCACATCGGCACGGTCGACGGCCACCCGTGGGCGACGCGGCTCAAGGCCGACCTCGCCGCCCTCCCGAAGGGCGCGCGGGTCACCTCCGCGAAGCTGTCGCTGACCCGCGCCGACTGCACCGCGCCGTGCGAGGCGCAGAAGCCCGCCGTGTTCGAGCTGTCCGGCGCGTGGACCCCGGCGCAGAGCGGCAAGGAGCTCCTCACCGCCGCCGGTACCGACGCCTTCGCCTCCGGCGCATCCCTGGCCGAGACCGACCTCGGCATGCTCGTGCAGTCCTGGATCGACCGCGGCGCGAACGAGGGCCTGGCGCTCACCGTTCCGGACACGGCGGCCGGGGCGGTCTACCACTCGGCTGCGGCGGCGGACGCCGCGCAGCGCCCCAAGCTGACGATCGAGTACCTGCCGCCGACGGTTCCCGGCGCGATCAGCGAGATCGTGCCCACCGCCGGCGACACCGGTCTGCTCGCCACCTGGAACGCCCCGCTGGACGCGGGCGCCAACGGTGACGTCACGTACGTGGCGAAGGCCGAGAAGAGCGACGGCACCGTGGCCGGCACCTGGGAGGGCACGGCGCAGCGCGCCGTGTTCACCGGGCTGGACAACACGCTGTCCTACCGGGTGTCGGTGACGCCGAAGAACGCCGTGGGCAACGGGCCGGTGACGCGCTCCGTGCTCGTCCAGGGCGCCGCCGTCACCGGCGGGGCGACGCGCTACACCGACTACGTGCAGGCATACCTGAGCGCACGCAACAAGGTCGCCACCGGCGTCAGCCTGACGGCGGCCGACGCGACTGCCGAGTCCCCGCACGGAACCGTCTTCGGCGACGTGCTGGGCGTGCAGGAAGGCGCCCTCGTCGGCGCGCGGGAGGCGATGGAGTCCAAGGGCCAGGCGTACGTCGGTGCCTCCGCGGCGCTGACCGAGACCATGGTCGGCAAGGGTGCGACGGCCGACCGGGTCGTGGTGCGCACCACCGTCGTCCAGACGCTGACCCTGCGGGTCGACGGTGTCGACCAGGTGTCCGAGGACAAGACCACCCGCCGGTTCGTGTTCACCGTCACCGGGGGCGCGGCGAAGCTGGAGAGCGAGTCCGACGACACCGAGGCCGGGCAGACCCTGTCGCCGACCGCGGCGGCGGGCGTCCAGGTGGCGGCCGCTCCGGGCGAGAGCACGGGCGAACCGGCCGACGAGACGGGCGCCGTCGAATTCGACGCGGACGGTTTCCCGGTGTCCGGGGCGCCGGAGGCCGGGGCCACGACGGCCCGGTACGCGGCGAACGTCCGCGGCAGCGGCACGGCGAACTGGGCCTGGAACAACACCGGCATCAAGTGGGACTACGGTCAGGACTGCACCAACTTCGTCTCCAAGGCCCTCTTCTACGGTGGTGGCATGAAGACCCGTACCGGCTGGTACACCAAGGACAGCGCCTGGTGGCGCAACCCGAGCTGGGTCAGCTGGCCGAAGAACAGCTACACGTGGTCGGCGGCCGAGAACCTGCGCCGGCACTTCGGCTACCGGTCCAAGAGCTACATCGCCAACACGTACTCGCTGCGCCCGGGCGACATCCTGTTCTTCAAGTGGAAGAGGGACTCGGTGTTCAACCACGCGTCGGTCGTGACCGGCAACAACCACGGCCAGATCAGCGTCGCCCAGCACGGTCTGACCAACCACACCACGCTCCAGGCGATCATCTCCCGGTACAAGGGGACCTCCGACCCCATCACCAAGATCGTCATGGTGCGTCCGGTGGGCGCTTCGTGAAGCCCGCCACGGCCCTGCGGTCCGCGCTCCTCTGCTCCGCGCTGGCGGTCGGCCTGCTGACCGGCTGCTCGGCCGGGGAGGGCGGGGGTGACGGCGGCGCGGCGTACGCGGGCGACTACGCGGGCCACGAGCCGCTGGCCGTGGTCGGCTACCCGTCCGCGGGCTCCCTGCGGATCACCCAGCAGGTGCTGTGGCGGCTGGCCGACGGGAAGACGGCCGACCTGGCCTCCCTCGCGGCCGACGGCGATGCGGAGGGCGACGCGCGGAAGACCGCCGAGAACTGGGTCACGGCGTTCCGTGAGGGAGCCCGGGGCAAGGTCACGGCGGACTTCTACGACGAGGGCTCCACGCGTCAGGTGGTCGTGCTGTACTTCCACGGCACGGCCCAGATCAAGGAGATCCAGGTCCGCGCCACGGGCAACGGCGGCGAGGACGGCTGGCGCGTGAGCATGCGCGAGCCGGATCCGAAGGAGGCCGCGGCCTCCCCCGCCTGGGCACCGAAGACGCCGGGCGGGCTCGGCTCCAAGACCGCCGGCTGACCCCCGCAACGCCCGAGGGCGCCGGCCCCGCGACCCCGCGGGGCCGGCGCCCTCACCGTTTCCGGCCCGTCCCCGACCTTCGCCCCTCGGCGCAGCCCCTGTGGGTGGGGGCGCGTGCCGCTCCGCTGTGCGTGCCGGGGTGCCGGGCGCCGAGTGCCGGGTGCCCGGCGCCGCTCCGAGCCGCATCCGTGCCAGGTGCCCCGCCTTGAGGCACGGGCCGCGCTCCGCGCAACACCGCGTGCCGCGTCGCGGGCCCGCGGGCTACGCCGCGTGGTGGGCCTGGGTGATGAGGTCCGTGGCGACCTCCAGGGCCGCCAGGCGGGTTTCCTCCGGGTCGCCGTCCACGTGCTGGAGGTACATCATCCCCGCGTGCAGCGTGAACAGCGCGCTCACGCACCGGACCTGATCGGTGAGCGGGCCGTCCTGGGTGCGGAGCAGTTCCACGAGCTGGGACATCCAGTCCTTCATCGTCTCGCCGATGGTCAGCTCGCGCATCGTCGCCTGGTTCTCCTGCATGAAGCGGAACAGCGAGGCCCCCGCGCCCATCGACTCGCTGTAGCGGCGCAGTACTTCCCGCTTCGTCTCCAGGGTGGGCGGCTGCGCCTCGGCCCAGGCGATGAGCTCGTCGATCGGCCGCGTCAGGTCCTCGAAGACGCTGACGATGATGTCTTCCTTGGTCTTGAAGTGGTAGTACAGCGCCGCCTTCGTGACCTCCAGCCGCTCCGCGATCTCGCGCAGCGAGGTCTTCTCGTAGCCCTGCTCGACGAAGAGTTCCAGCGCGACGTCCTGGATGCGCTGGCGCGTGTCCCCGCGCCGTCTCTGCGTGGTGCTGCTGGACATGGAATCTCCTCGGCTCGCGAACTTACTTGACGCCCGGCTAGTTACAGGTCTACCTTAATCGTGAACTAGCCGGGCGGCAAGTAAGTGGCGTCCGGCGAGCGCTGCACGGAGAAGGTCAGGGGAGGGGACGGGGTGGACAGGGACTCAGCCAATTCTGCCGGGACTTCCGGGGGTGAGAAGCCGCGCACCGTGCGGGTCGTCCTGACGGCGGTCATGATCGCGATGCTGCTGGCCTCGCTCGACACCATGATCACCAGTACCGCGATCCCCACGATCGTGGGTGAACTCGGTGGCCTGGAGCACCTCTCCTGGGTGGTCACCATCTATACGCTGGCCACGGTGGCCTCGACCCCCCTGTGGGGGAAGGCCGGCGACCTGTACGGCCGCAAGGGCGTCTTCCTCACCTCGGTGGTGCTCTTCCTGATCGGCTCCGCGCTGTGCGGCGCGGCCCAGGACATGGGCCAGCTGATCGCCTTCCGGGCGGTCCAGGGCCTGGGCGGCGGCGGTCTGCTGGTCGGCGCCATGGCGATCATCGGCAGCCTGATCCCGCCCCGCGAAGTCGGCAAGTACCAGGGCGTCATGGCCGCGATCTCGGCCCTGTCCATGATCGGCGGCCCGCTGATCGGCGGCGCCATCACCGACCACCTCGGCTGGCGCTGGGCCTTCTACATCAACCTGCCGCTCGGCGCCGTGGCGCTCGTCATGATCTCCGCGGTCCTGCACCTCCCCAAGACGGCGCAGGGCCCCCGCCCCAAGGTCGACTACCTCGGCGCGGCGCTGCTGACCGCGGCCATCACCTCCACCGTGCTGGTCACCACCTGGGGCGGTACCGAGTACCCGTGGGGGTCGGGCCAGATCATCGGGCTGATCGTCATCAGCGTCCTGTCGACCGCCGCGTTCCTCTACGCCGAGACCAAGGCTGCCGAGCCGATCCTGCCGCTGCACGTCTTCCGCAACCGCAACTTCAGCCTCATCGCCCTGATCGGCTTCCTCGTCGGTTTCGTCACCGTCGGCGGCGTCTTCTACCTCCCGCTGTTCCTGCAGACGGT
>NZ_JBEZLA010000110.1:0-11411 GCF_040651925.1 Streptomyces sp. NPDC048349
CCTCGGCGGGGGGGGCGCTGTTTTTTCGAGTGCCGCAACCCCCGCCCCGCCGGCGCAGGGGTGCGCTGCGCGCGTGCAAGCGACGCCTGCCCAATTCAGCCCCGACAGCGGCGCCGCGGGCTAGTTGCCCGCCGCCTCGTCGCAGCGCTGCGCGCGCAACGCGCGGGACAGGTCGTCGCGGGACTCGAGCACCAGGCGGCGCAGCGCGGGCGCGGCGTCCGGATGCGCGGACAGCCAGGCGTCCGTCGCCGAGAGGGTGGACTGCGGGTCCTGGAGCGACGGGTATAGACCCTTCACCACGTCCATCCCGATCTGGATCGACCGGTCCGCCCACACCCGCTCGATCACCTCGAAGTACGGCTGCGCGTAAGCCGCCAGCAGCTCCCGCTGCGAAGACTGCTGCATACCGGCGATCGTCGCCTCCACCAGCGCGTTCGACAGCGCGTCGGACTCCACCACCGCCGCCCACGCCTGGTCCTTGACCGCCGCCGACGGCCGCGCCGCCAGGCACCGCACCTGGTGCCGCTTGCCCGACGCCGTGTCGTCCCGCGCCAGTTCGGCGCTGAGGACCCCCTCGTCCACCGCCCCGTGCGCGGTCAGCGGCAGCAGGAAGTCCCAGCGCAGCTCCTGGTCCACCTCCAGCCCGTCGATCCGCGCGGACCCGTCCAGCAGCCCCAGCAGCAGCTGGAAGTCGCCCTCGGTCGCCGCGCCGGCCGCGAAGAAGCGGGCCCAGGTCAGCTGGTGCTCCGACCCCGGCTCCGCCAGCCGCAGTTCGTGCAGCGCGCCCGCCGCCAGCTCGCGGCCGCCCTGCTCGCGCCGGCCCGGCGCCGTGTAGTGGGTGACCGCGGTCAGGGCCTGCGCGTGCAGCATCTGGAGCACGCCGACGTCCGTCTCCCGCCCCGCGTGCGCCAGCACCAGCGAGACGAAGTCCCGCGCGGGCATCAGCCCGTCCCGCGTCAGGTTCCACAGCGCCGACCAGCTCAGCGCCCGCGCGAGCGGGTCCGTCAGGTCGCCCAGGTGCGCCCGCAGCGTGGCCAGCGAGCCCTCGTCGAAGCGGATCTTGCAGTAGGTGAGGTCCTCGTCGTTGACCAGCACCAGGTCCGGCCGCTCCCGCCCGGCCAGCTCCGCGACCACGGTCCGCGCGCCCGACACGTCGGTGGCGGCCCGCGCGTAGCGGACCAGGGAGCCGTCGGACTCCAGCCGGTACAGGCCGACCGCGACCCGGTGCGGCCGCAGCTCCTCGCCCTCCTGCACCACCGCGAGCTCGGTCACCCGCCCGCCCGCGTCACAGGTCACCATCGGCGTGAGCACGTTGACCCCCGCCGTCTGCAGCCAGGCCCGCGACCACTCGGCCATGTCCCGCCCGGAGACCTCGCCCAGCACCGACAGCAGGTCGTCCAGCGTCGTGTTCCCGTACGCGTGGGCCTTGAAGTAGCGCCGCGCGCCGTCCAGGAACGCGTCGCGCCCCACGTAGGCGACGAGCTGCTTGAGCACCGCCGCGCCCTTGGCGTAGGTGATGCCGTCGAAGTTCAGCTTGGCGTCCTCCAGGTCACGGATGTCGGCCGTGACCGGGTGCGTGGACGGCAGCTGGTCGGCCCGGTAGGCCCACGCCTTGCGGCTGTTGGCGAAGGTGACCCACGCCTGGTCGAAGCGGGTCGCCTCCACCAGCCCGAAGGAGCCCATGAAGTCCGCGAAGGACTCCTTCAGCCACAGGTCGTCCCACCACTTCATGGTGACCAGGTCGCCGAACCACATGTGCGCCATCTCGTGCAGGATCACGTTCGCGCGCCGCTCGTACGAGGCCTGCGTGACCTTGCCGCGGAAGATGTACTCCTCGCGGAAGGTCACCATCCCCGGGTTCTCCATGGCGCCCAGGTTGTACTCCGGCACGAAGGCCTGGTCGTACTTCCCGAAGGGGTACGGGTAGTCGAAGATCTCGTGGAAGAGGTCGAAGCCCTGCTTGGTGACCAGGAACACGTCGTCCGCGTCGAAGTGCTTCGCGAGCCCCTTGCGGCACATCGCGCCGAGCGGGATCGTCAGGTCCCCGCGGGTGTAGGAGTCCGTCACGTAGTGGTAGGGGCCCGCCACCACGCAGGTGATGTACGTGGAGATCGGCGCGGTCTCGGCGAACCGCCAGACCCCCGCCTCGCGGGACTCCTCCGCCCCGTTGCTCCACACCTGCCAGCCCTCGGGCGCGGACACCTCGAAGCGGTAGGGCGCCTTCAGGTCCGGCTGCTCGAAGTTCGCGTACACCCGCCGGGCGTCCGCCGGCTCGTACTGGGTGTAGAGGTAGACCTCGCCGTCCTCCGGGTCGACGAAGCGGTGCAGACCCTCGCCCGTCCGGCTGTACGCGCAGTTCGCGTCCACCACCAGGACGTTCTCGGTCTCCAGCCCGTCCAGGGCGATCCGCACCCCGTCGAAGACGGCGTCCACGTCCAGCGCGCGCCCGTTGAGGGTCACGGAGTTCACGGAGGGGGCGATCAGGTCCGCGAAGGTGGCGGTGCCCGAGGCCGCGGCCCGGAAGCGGATCGTCGTCACCGAGCGGAAGGTCCGGGGGCCCTCGGCCGGTTCGGCCTCGTCCACCGCGGACCTCACGTCGAGGACCACCTCGTACCCGTCGACGGACAGCAGTTCGGCCCTCTCGCGGGCCTCGTCGCGGGACAGATTCTCTCCGGGCACGTGCACTCCTTCGTGCGTGGTCGGGTTCCTTCGATCGAATCCTCCCATGGGGGGAATGCGTGCGAACGCGCGCTGGTTGGGGAGGGGGACACCCTGACCGACGCCGTGAGCGATGCGAGGAGAGACATGACCGACACCCAGGTGCGCGAGAAGACTCCGGTCGACTTCTGGTTCGACCCGCTCTGCCCCTGGGCCTGGATGACCTCCCGCTGGATGCTGGAGGTCGAGAAGGTCCGCGACGTCGAGGTCCGCTGGCACGTGATGAGCCTGGCCGTCCTGAACGAGAACAAGCTCGACGAACTGCCCGAGCGCTACCGCGAACTGCTCGGCCCCAAGGGCTGGGCGCCGGTGCGCGTGGTCGTCGCGGCCCAGCAGAAGTTCGGTGACGAGATCACCGGCAAGCTCTACACCGAGCTCGGCACCCGCATCCACAACGAGGACAAGGGCGCGACCCGCGAGGTGATCGCCGAGGCGCTGGCGGCGCTCGACCTGCCGGCGGAACTGCTCGCGTACGCCGACTCCGACGAGTACGACGAGGTGCTGCGCGCCTCGCACAACGACGGCATCGACCGGGTCGGCCAGGAGGTCGGCACCCCGGTGATCTCGGTGCCCGGCGCCGACGGCGAGGACGTGGCCTTCTTCGGCCCGGTCGTCACCCCGGCCCCGCGCGGTGAGGCCGCGGCCCGCCTGTGGGACGGCACCCTGCTCGTCGCCTCCACCCCCGGCTTCTACGAGATCAAGCGCACGCGCACCAAGGGCCCCTCCTTCGAGTAGCCCGTACCGTCGCACACAGAAGACCCCCGTGAGTCACGTCCTCACGGGGGTCTTCTGCTGGACACGCCCGCCGGTGAAAGGTGAGAAGACGATCACGAGGCGGACGGGCTCGGAGGTGCGATCAGCCCTTGGCGGGGATCAGCAGCGGGGTGTTCGCCTTGGCGTCGGCGTAGCGCTTGGAGACGTCCTGCCAGTTGACGACGTTCCACATCGCCTCGATGAAGTCCACCTTCTGGTTCTTGTACTGCAGGTAGAAGGCGTGCTCCCAGGCGTCGAAGACCAGGATCGGGGTGCTGGCCACCCCCACGTTGCCCTGGTGGTCGTAGACCTGCTCGACGACCAGGCGGCCGCTGACGGGCTCGTACGCGAGCACGCCCCAGCCGGAGCCCTGGGTGGCGGAGGAGGCGAAGGTCAGCTGCTTCTTGAACTTCGCGAAGGAGCCGAAGGACTCGGTGATCGCGTCGGCCAGGTCGCCCAGGCCGTCGGCCGCGGTGGGCTCGCCGCCGCCCTCGCCGGTCTTCGGGCTGGCCATGTTGTGCCAGTAGATGCTGTGCAGGATGTGCCCGGAGAGATGGAACGCGAGGTTCTTCTCGAGGCCGTTGAGGGCGCCCCAGTTCTCCTTGTCGCGCGCCTCCGCCAGCTGCTCGAGCGTGTTGTTGGCGCCCGTCACATAGGCCGCGTGGTGCTTGTCGTGGTGCAGCTCGATGATCTGCGGGTTGATCACCGGCTCCAGCGCCGCGTAATCGTACGGAAGCTCAGGAAGCGTGTAGATGGCCATGCGTGTTATCCGGTCCCCTCAGCGTGCCAACTGCTTATTGCAATCAATGCGCAACTGCACGCTAGCAGTATCTATTCCTGGTCACACATAAGGGTTGCCTGAGTTCGGGGGCGTACGAAGAAGGCGGGCCCCGTGCTCGCGCACGGGGCCCGCCTCGGTTGCCTCCGGTCCGTCAGACGCGGGCGGCGGCCCGCTTCTGGAGGACCCATCCGGTCACGGCGAGGGCGACGGTCAGGCCGCCGGTGAAGATCACCTGGATCCGGGTGTCCTCGCCCAGGGCCATCAGCACCAGCACCCCGGCCACGCCCGCCAGCGCCACCCACGTCAGGTACGGGAACCCCCACATCCGCACGACCAGCTTCCCGGGGGCCTCCCGTTCCAGCCGGCGGCGCAGCACGAACTGGGAGACGGCGATGAAGCCCCAGACGACGAGGATGACCCCGCCGACCATGTTCAGCAGCCAGGCGAACAGGGTGTCCGGATACCAGTACGACAGCAGCACGGTGGTGAAGCCGAAACCGGAGGAGGCGAGCACTGCACGCCGCGGCACGCGCCCGGTGACCTTGCCCAGCGCCTTCGGTCCCTGGCCGCGGGCGACGAGGGAGTAGGCCATGCGCGAGGAGCCGTAGATGTTGGCGTTCATCGCGGACAGCAGGGCGATCAGGATGACCACGTTCATGATCTGGCCGGCGGCCGGGATGCCCAGGTGGTCCAGGGTGGCGGCGTACGGGCCGTCCGCCGCGACCGCCGGGTCGTTCCACGGCAGCAGGGTGACGATCACCAGCATGGAGCCGACGTAGACGATCGCGATCCGCCACATGGTGGTCTTCACGGCCTTGGCGACGCCCTCGACCGGGTTTTCGGACTCGGCGGCCGCGATGGTCACCGTCTCCAGCCCGCCGTACGCGACGACCGAGGCGAGCAGTCCGACCAGCAGGCCTTCCACCCCGTTGGGGAGGAAGCCGCCGTCGTGCAGCAGGTTGGCGGTGCCGGGGGCGCCGGTGCCGGGCAGTGCGCCCAGGACGGCGAGCACGCCCAGACCCAGGAAGAGCGCGATGGCGCCGATCTTGAGGGTGGCGAACCAGAACTCGAACTCGCCGAAGTTCGAGACCGCGGCCAGGTTGGACCCGCAGAAGACCGCCATGAAGACCAGCACCCACATCCAGGACGGGGTGCCCGGGAACCAGCCGGTCATGATGTGGGCCGCGCCGATGGCCTCGATGGCCACGCCCACGCACAGCAGGGTCCAGAACATCCAGCCGGCGGTGAATCCGGCCCAGGGGCCTATGGCCCGCTCGGCGTGCACGGAGAAGGAGCCGGAGGCGGGGTTCGCGGCGGACATCTCGCCGAGCATCCGCATCACGAACATCACCAGGATCCCGGACGCGGCGTAGGCGAGCACGATCGAGGGGCCCGCGGCGGCGATGCCCGCGCCGGAGCCGACGAAGAGGCCGGCGCCGATGACCCCGCCGAGGGCGATCATCGAGAGGTGGCGCTGCTTGAGTCCGTTGCCCAGGGGGGATCCGGCGTCCGTCGGCGGCGGCGTCTGCTGCCCGGGAGGTGTGAGGGTGCTCTGGCTCATGGGGGGCAGTCTGCCGAACCGTCCGATAAACGGACGTTGCCTGTCCATCATCCGGACGTGGGCTGCACGGGACGTGATCGTCCGCCCGCGCAGCGGACAGGGCCCGGGACACTGGGTCCCGGGCCCTGCCGTACGTCTCACGAGGTGTCAGGGCCGGCCGGCCCGGACCTCCCGCACCCACGCCACCACCAGCACGGCGGCGGCGGCCCCGCTGGACCACAGCAACTGCGGCCGGGCCGAGTCGTCGAACAGCATCAGGACCAGCACCGCCGCCATGCCCGCCAGCGCCGCCCACGTCGCGTACGGGAACAGCCACATCGGCAGGGTCAGCCGCTCCGGCATCTCCCGCTCGATCCGGGGGCGCAGCTTCAGCTGGGAGACCGCGATCAGCGCCCACACGAACAGCAGCACCGCGCCGACCGCATTGAGCATGTAGAGGAAGATCGTGTCCGGCCACAGCAGGTTCAGCACCACCGACACGAAACCGAAGGCCACCGAGGCGAAGACCGCGCGGCGCGGCACCCCGCCGTCCGACACCTTCAGCAGGGCCTTCGGCGCCTCGCCGCGCTCGGCCAGCGAGAACACCATGCGCGAGGAGCCGTACAGGTTGGCGTTCAGCGCCGACAGAAGCGCCACGAACACCACGATGTTCATGATCTGGCCGGCCGCCGGGATGCCGATCGAGTCCAGGACGGCCACGTACGGGCTCTCACCCGGCTTCAGCGAGTCCCACGGCAGCAGGGTCACGATGACCACCATCGAGCCGACGTAGAAGAAGAGGATGCGCCACACCGCGCTGCGCACCGCGCGGGAGACGGACCGGGCCGGGTCGTCCGACTCGGCGGCCGCGATGGTGACGACCTCCAGGCCGCCGAAGGCGAAGACGACCGCGAGCATGCCGGCGACGACCCCGCCCATGCCGGCCGGGAAGAAACCGCCCCGGCCGGTCAGGTTGGCCGTGCCCACGGGGTCCGTGTCGGGCAGCAGGCCGAAGACCGCGAGGGTGCCGAGGATCAGGAACAGCACGATCGCGCCGACCTTCAGGGCCGCGAACCAGAACTCGAACTCGCCGAAGTTCCGCACGGCGGCCAGGTTGCTGGCGGTGAAGACCACCATGAAGAGCAGGACCCAGACCCACTGGTCGATCGAGGGCACCCAGCCGTTGGCGATCTTCGCGGCGCCGGTGGCCTCGACCGCGAGGACCACGACCAGCAGGAACCAGTACAGCCAGCCCGCCGAGAAGCCGGCCCAGCGGCCCAGGGCCTTCTCCGCGTACACCGAGAAGGAGCCGGAGGCGGGCATCGCCGCGGACATCTCGCCGAGCGCCCGCATCACCAGCATCGCGAGCACCCCCGCGAGCAGGTAGGAGCAGATGATCGCCGGTCCGGCGATGCCGATGCCGGCGCCGGAGCCGACGAACAGGCCGGCGCCGATCACGCCGCCGAGACCCAGCATGGTCAGGTGGCGCTGCTTGAGGCTGTGACTGAGGGGTTCCGCGGGCAGTTCGCCCGTCGTCGGAGGAGCTTCGGGCAAGCGGTCGCGCATGAGGGGTGCTCGTACTCTCGTTCGGCCCAGCGGCGGTGGGGCTCCGCATCCGGATTGGCGGGACCCTACAGTCTCACTGAGCGGCGGCCTTGCGTGCAAAACGGAAGTGTTGTCGGATCTACCCCGTGACACGGATCACGCGCACACGGGTGTGGGCAAGGGTCTTTGTGCGGTCTCCACCAAACCGAGGAGTATGCCTTTGTGCCGGGCAGCGGTGGGGGCGCCGCGCGCCGCGGACTAACGTCGGTGATCGTCCCGTCACCCCGACCTCCCGGAGCCCCCCGATGAGCACCGCTTCCGTCTCCTTCCGGCCCGGCGCCGTCCTCGCCGACCTGCTGCCCGCGAGCCGCGTCCGCGACATCGCGCTCGTCGTCGGCGGAGCCGCGCTCACCGGACTGGCCGCGCAGATCGCCGTCCCCGTCCCCGGCTCGCCGGTCCCGGTCACCGGCCAGACCTTCGCCGCGCTGCTCGTCGGCACCGCGTTCGGCGCCCGCCGCGGCTTCCTGTCGCTGGCGCTCTACACCCTTCTCGGCGCGGCCGGCATGCCCTGGTTCGCGAACGGCACGTCCGGAGCGGGCGGCGCCTCGTTCGGCTACGTCCTCGGGATGCTGCTCGCCGCCACGGTGGCCGGCGCCCTCGCGCGCCGCGGCGCCGACCGCTCGGTCCTGCGCACGGCGGGCACGATGGTGCTCGGCTCCGCGGTGATCTACGCGGTGGGCGTTCCCTACCTGATGGCCGCGACCGGGATGTCCCTGAGCGCCGCCGTCGCGGCGGGACTGACCCCGTTCCTGCTCGGCGACGCGCTCAAGGCCGCCCTGGCGATGGGCGCCCTGCCGGCCGCCTGGAAGCTGGCGGGCCGCCGCGGCTGACCCGCCCGCCCGCAGACGCCGGAGCCCGGCCCGCCAGTGACGGCGGGCCGGGCTCTGTCGTCCGTACGGGATCAGGGCTCAGCCCTGCAGCGCCCGCTTGCGGCGGAAGTCCAGCACCACGCCGACGGCCACGACCAGGCCGGCGACCAGGGTGGACAGCGTGACCACCTCGCGGTTGGCGTCGTCCACGAACATGTAGCCGATCACGAACGCGATCAGTGCGGCGGTGGCCCACGTCAGCCACGGGAAGAGCCACATCTTGACGGTCAGCTTCTCCGGGGCCTCGCGGACCAGGATCCCGCGCATCCTCAGCTGGGTGAAGCAGATCACCAGCCACACGAAGAGCGCGATGGCGCCCGAGGAGTTCAGCAGGAAGTTGAAGACCGTGTCCTTGAAGGCGTAGTTGAAGTAGACGGCGACGAAGCCGAAGACCGTGGAGCCCAGGATGGCGGCGACCGGCACGCCGCGGGAGTTGACCTTGGCGAACGCCTTCGGCGCGTCACCGCGCTCACCGAGCGAGAAGGCCATGCGGGAGGCGGTGTAGAGGCCGGAGTTCAGGCAGGACAGCACGGCGGTCAGGACGATGACCTCCATGATCGTGCCGGCGTGCGCGATGCCGATCGAGTCCAGGGCGGCGACGTAGGAGCCCTTCTCGGTGATCGACTTGTCGTTCCAGGGGAGCAGCGTCAGCACGACGAAGATCGAGCCGAGGTAGAAGACGCCGATCCGCCAGATGACGGAGTTGGTGGCCTGGGTGACCGCCTTGCGGGGGTTCTCCGACTCGCCGGCCGCCAGGGTGACGATCTCGCTGCCCATGAAGGAGAAGACGACCATCAGCACGCCGGTGAGGACCGCGCCGTACCCGTTGGGGAAGAAGCCCCCGGTGTCGGTCAGGTGGGCGAAGCCCGCCCCCGGGTTGTCGGAGCCCGGCAGCACGCCGAAGACGGCCAGCATGCCGACGATCACGAACGCGCCGATGGCGACGACCTTGATGCCCGCGAACCAGAACTCGAACTCGCCGTACGAAGCCACCGAGCCGAGGTTCGTGACGGTCAGCACCGCCATCACGATCAGCGCCCAGGCCCACTGCGGGACGGCCGGGATCCAGCTCTCGAGGATGGCGGCACCGGCGGTGGCCTCCACCGCGAGCACGACGACCCAGAAGAACCAGTACAGCCAGCCGATGGAGAAGCCGGCCCAGCGGCCGAGCGCACGGTCGGCGTACGCGGAGAAGGAGCCCGAGTTCGGGCTGGCGGCGGCCATCTCACCGAGCATCCGCATCACGAAGACGACCATCGCGCCGACGAGCGCGTAGGAGATCAGGATGGCGGGGCCGGCCTTGGCGATACCGCCACCGGAGCCGACGAAGAGACCGGCGCCGATGACACCGCCGATGGCGATCATGGACAGGTGGCGGTTCTTGAGACCGGCCTTCAGACCGTCTGAGGACTGGGCGGCGCCGGGTTCACCGGGCGTGTCGCCTGTCTTCTGAAGGGTCGTCGTGGAGCTCATGGACGGATCCTTAGGTTCTCGGGTTGCGAGCCCCGGCATTCAAACCTGAGATGAACGTAGGACGGAAGACCTCAATCCGGATCGTTGCGATAGGACGAAGGTCCAGGACCTTGGTCCCGCCCTGTCCCATCTGCGTTCTTTGGGTTTACTTGAGCTTTAGAAGTGACTTACGCGACACCCCGTTGCGGGCTGTCGGGCCCCCTCGTGCCACACTCGACCCATGCGCGTGTACCTCGGATCCGACCATGCCGGCTTTGAGCTCAAGAACCACCTGGTGGACTGGCTCAAGAACAACGGCCACGAGCCCGTCGACTGTGGGCCCCACATCTACGACGCGGTGGACGACTACCCGCCGTTCTGCCTCCGCGCCGCGGAGAAGACCGCCGCGGACGCCGACAGCCTCGGCATCGTGATCGGCGGCTCCGGCAACGGCGAGCAGATCGCCGCGAACAAGGTCAAGGGCGTCCGCGCCATCCTCGCCTGGAGCGTGGAGACCGCGAAGCTCGGCCGCGAGCACAACAACGCCAACGTGATCTCCGTCGGCGGCCGGATGCACACCCAGGACGAGGCCGTCAGCTTCATCGAGGCCTTCCTGGCGACCCCGTACTCCGACGAGGAGCGCCACACCCGCCGCATCGACATGCTCTCCGCGTACGAGCAGACCGGCGAGCTGCCCCCGATCCCGGCCCACCACCCCCAGGGCTGATTCCGCTTCCGGCCGCGCCGCTCCCTGCGGGGGGTGGCGCGGCCGGTTTCTCTTTGCCGAGGAGCTCTGCCGTGCCCGAGGGGCATACGATCCACCGCCTCGCCCAGGACCACACCGAGCGGTTCGCCGCGCGCCCGGTCCGGGTCAGCAGCCCCCAGGGCCGCTTCGCGCAGAGCGCGGCCCTGCTCGACGGGCGCGAGCTGGGGGGCGCCGAGGCGCACGGCAAGCACCTCTTCCTGGAGCTGGGCGACGCCTGGATCCACATCCACCTCGGCCTCTTCGGCAAGCTCGGCTTCGGTCCCGCCCCGGCGCCGCCCGCCACCGACACGGTCCGGCTGCGGCTGCTGAACGAGGAGCACTACGCCGACCTGCGGGGGCCCACCGCCTGCGCACTGATCGGCGAGGGCGAGAAGAAGGCGATACACGACCGGCTCGGCCCCGACCCGCTGCGCCCGGACGACGACCCCGACCGGGCCTGGAAGCGGATCTCCCGCTCCCGCACCACCATCGCCGCGCTGCTCATGGACCAGAAGGTCGTCGCCGGCGTCGGCAACGTCTACCGCGCCGAGGTCCTCTTCCGGCACGGCATCGACCCCTACCGCCCGGGCAGGGACCTCGCCCGCGCCGAGTGGGACGCCCTGTGGGCGGACCTGGCCGCGCTGATGCGCGAGGGCGTGAGGAACAACCGGATCGACACCGTCCGCGACGAGCACCTGCCCGAGGCGATGGGCAGGCCGCCGCGGGTCGACGACCACGGCGGCGAGGTGTACGTCTACCGCAGGGCGAACCAGCCCTGCCACATCTGCGGGGGCGAGATCCGCACCGCCGACCTCGCCGCCCGCAACCTCTTCTGGTGCCCCGGCTGCCAGCAGCGCTAGGGGGTGTCTGACGGAGGTCCGTGGTGAAGGAGCGGTGTCCGGTGCGTGCTCTCGGCGTGCCGGCCGGATGCCCCCGTACTGGACGTAC
>NZ_JBEZLA010000111.1:0-11302 GCF_040651925.1 Streptomyces sp. NPDC048349
GGAAGGGCAGGCGGCGCTTTGAGGTGCGGATCCCGGGGGCACGTCGGACTCGGCCTGCGGGCCCCCGGCGGGCGCCGACTGCGGGGGCTCGCCCGTGCAGGGGGCGGCCGGGCGGGGGCTGCGGCGGGGGAGGCGGGCCGGCGGTGCCCGGTACGCGGGGACGGCCGCCGGTGCCCCGGCGTTCACGCCCCCGCCGGGGCACCCCGACGGTGACGCCGGCCGGGGCGGGCCGCATGCCGCACGCGCTCCGCGCGGGGCGCGCTTCGGCCGGCCGGAGCCCGAACTCCCGCCCACGGACGCACCGGCAGAGGACGCCCCGGCCGCCCGGGGCCCCGGCCACGCACGCGGCGCGGCCCCGGGCGGCACCCCGGAGACCCGCCCCGCCGGACAGGACGACGCGGCCGCGGCCCCGGCCGGACCGGGCGAGTCCGCCACGCCCCCGCGAAGGAGCCCCCGGGCGGTCGTCGGCGAACTGATCGCCCTGCGCGCGCAGGGCCGCGGCGGCGAGGCGCACGCGCTGCTCTGCGAGCTCGCGGCCTGGCCCGCGGACCGGCTGCCCGGCCTCGCCGACCAGCTGGCCCGCGCCGGACTCGCCGCCGACTGGGCCACGCTGCTGTGGGAGGCGGCCTCCCTGCCGCCCGAGCGGCTCGCCGCGGCCGCGGCCGCCCTCGACGGGTGCGGCCGCGAGGCCGACTGCGACCGCCTGCTGCGCCAGGGCGCTGCCCGCCCCACCGCCGAGATCGCCGACGCCGCGCTCTGCCTGGGCGAGGCCGGACGGACCCGGGAGGCCGACACCCTGCTCGGTGCCTTCGTCCGGGTCCGCACCGCGGAGGAGGCCACCGCCCTCGCCCGCCGCGATCCGCAGTGGTTCGTACCGCGCCTGCTCCGGGCCGCCGGGGAGGCCTCCGCGACCCACCATCGGGACCTGGTCCACGCACTGCGGGTGGCGGGCATGACCACGGCGTAAAGCGCCCGCCGCCTGACCGCAATCGACCGCGGGGCGACGTAACTTGATCGACTACTCCAACCGCGCAACGCGGTCTTGCCCCGCGCTGTGACGAGGCCTACGTTCTACTCCCTACGGACACCGTCTACGTGCGTAGAACCCGGCGTTCCCGTCGCGAGGAGCAGCTCATGGCCCAAGTCGTCCGCGCCGCGCTGGTCCAGGCCACCTGGACCGGAGACACCGAATCGATGATCGCCAAACACGAGGAGCACGCCCGGCGGGCCGCCGCCCAGGGCGCGCAGATCATCGGCTTCCAGGAGGTGTTCAACGCCCCCTACTTCTGCCAGGTCCAGGAGCCCGAGCACTACCGCTGGGCCGAGGCCGTCCCCGACGGCCCGACCGTCCGCCGCATGCAGGACCTGGCCCGCGAGACCGGCATGGTCGTCGTCGTACCGGTCTTCGAGCTGGAGAGCGCCGGCTTCTACTACAACACCGCCGCCGTCATCGACGCCGACGGCAGCTACCTCGGCAAGTACCGCAAGCACCACATCCCCCAGGTCAAGGGCTTCTGGGAGAAGTACTACTTCCGCCCGGGGAACCTCGGCTGGCCCGTCTTCGACACGGCCGTCGGCAGGGTCGGGGTGTACATCTGCTACGACCGGCACTTCCCGGAGGGCTGGCGCCAACTGGGCCTGGCCGGAGCCCAGCTGGTCTACAACCCGTCCGCCACCCACCGCGGCCTGTCCTCGCACCTGTGGCAGCTGGAACAGCCCGCCTCCGCCGTCGCCAACGAGTACTTCATCGCCGCCATCAACCGGGTCGGCCAGGAGGAGTACGGAGACAACGACTTCTACGGAACCAGCTACTTCGTCGACCCCCGCGGCCAGTTCGTCGGCGACGTCGCCAGCGACAAGGAGGAGGAACTCCTCGTCCGCGACCTCGACTTCGGCCTCATCGAGGAGGTCCGCACCCAATGGGCCTTCTACCGCGACCGCCGCCCCGACGCCTACGGAGGACTCGTACAGCCGTGAGCAACCCGATGCCCCTGCACAGCCGCCACCGCACCGTCCTGCCCGACTGGCTCGCGCTGTACTACGACCGTCCCATCGAACTCACCCACGGCGAGGGCCGCCACGTCTGGGACGCGGACGGCAACCGCTACCTCGACTTCTTCGGCGGCATCCTCACCACGATGACCGCCCACGCGCTGCCCGAGGTCACCAAGGCCGTCTCCGAACAGGCCGGGCGGATCATCCACTCCTCCACCCTGTACCTGAACCGCCCGATGATCGAACTGGCCGAACGGGTCGCCGCGCTCTCCGGGATCCCCGAGGCCCGGGTCTTCTTCACCACCTCGGGCACCGAGGCCAACGACACCGCGCTGCTGCTGGCGACGACGTACCGCCGCTCCAACCAGATCCTGGCGATGCGCAACAGCTACCACGGCCGGTCCTTCTCCACCGTTTCCGTCACGGGCAACCGGGGCTGGTCCCCGACCAGCCTCTCGCCGCTGCAGACCTACTACGTCCACGGCGCCGTCCGTACCCGCGGCCCCCTCGCCCACCTCGACGACACCGCCTTCACCGCCGCGGCCGTCGCCGACCTCGAGGACGTGCTCGGCCAGGCCCGCGGGGGAGTGGCGGCGCTCATCGCCGAGCCGATCCAGGGCGTCGGCGGGTTCACCTCCCCGCCCGACGGCCTGTACGGGGCCTTCCGCGAGGTGCTGGACCGGCACGGCATCCTGTGGATCAGCGACGAGGTGCAGACCGGCTGGGGCCGCACCGGCGAACACTTCTGGGGCTGGCAGGCCCACGCCCACAACGGCCCTCCGGACATCCTCACCTTCGCGAAGGGCATCGGCAACGGCATGTCGATCGGCGGGGTCGTGGCCCGCGCCGAGGTGATGAACTGCCTCGACTCCAACTCCATCTCCACCTTCGGCGGTTCCCCGGTCACCATGGCGGCCGGCCTCGCCAACCTCACGTACCTCCTGGAACACGACCTCCAGGGCAACGCCCGCCGCGTCGGCGGCCTCCTCCTGGAACGCCTGCGCGCCGTCGCCGCCCACTCGCCCGCCGTACGGGAAGTACGCGGACGGGGCCTGATGGCCGGCCTGGAACTGACCAGGCCCAGCACCGACCGGGCCGACCCCGACGCGGCCACCGCCGTCCAGGAGGCCGCCCGCGAAGGCGGCCTGCTGATCGGCAAGGGCGGCGGGCACAACACCAGCGTGCTGCGCATCGCGCCGCCGCTCTCCCTCACCGTCGCCGAGGCGGAAGAGGGTGCCGAGATCCTCGAACAGGCGCTCCGCAGCATCCAGTAGGGGGACGTACATGAGCATCCGCACCCTGATCAGCGGCGGCCTCGTCGTCACGGCCGCCGACGAACTCCACGCGGACGTCCTGATCGAGGACGGCCGCGTGGCGGCCCTGGCCGCACACGGCTCGCAGGCCGCCGCGGCCTGGACGGCCGACCGTACGATCGACGCGAGCGGGAAGTACGTCATCCCGGGCGGGGTCGACGTGCACACCCACATGGAGCTCCCCTTCGGCGGCACCTCCGCCTCGGACACCTTCGAGACCGGAACCCGGGCCGCCGCCTGGGGCGGCACCACCACCATCGTCGACTTCGCCGTGCAGAGCGTGGGCCACGCCCTGCGCGAGGGCCTCGACACCTGGTACGACAAGGCCGACGGCAACTGCGCCATCGACTACGCCTTCCACATGATCCTCTCGGACGTCAACGAGGGCACGCTCAAGGAGATGGACCTCCTGGTCGGGGAGGGGGTCACCTCCTTCAAGCTGTTCATGGCCTACCCGGGCGTCTTCTACAGCGACGACGGGCAGATCCTGCGCGCCATGCAGCGGGCCTCCGGCAACGGCGGGCTGATCATGATGCACGCCGAGAACGGCATCGCCATCGACGTCCTCGTCGAACAGGCCCTGGCGCGCGGGGAGACCGACCCCCGCCACCACGGCGAGGCGCGCAAGGTACTGCTGGAGGCCGAGGCCACCCACCGCGCCATCCAGCTCGCACGGGTCGCGGGCTCCCCCCTGTACGTGGTCCACGTCTCGGCGGAGGAGGCGGTCGCCGAACTGGCCGCCGCCCGCGACAAGGGCCTGCCCGTCTTCGGGGAGACCTGCCCGCAGTACCTCTTCCTGTCCACCGACAACCTCGCCGAGCCCGACTTCCAGGGCGCCAAGTACGTCTGCTCCACCCCGCTGCGCCCGCGGGAGCACCAGGCCGCACTGTGGCGGGGGCTGCGGACCAACGACCTCCAGGTGGTCTCCACCGACCACTGCCCCTTCTGCTTCCGGGGGCAGAAGGAGCTGGGACGCGGCGACTTCTCCAAGATCCCCAACGGGCTGCCGGGGGTGGAGAACCGGATGGACCTCCTCCACCAAGCCGTCCTGGACGGGCACATCAGCCGCCGCCGCTGGATCGAGATCGCCTGCGCGACCCCGGCCCGGATGTTCGGCCTCTACCCGCAGAAGGGCACCATCGCGCCCGGCTCCGACGCCGACATCGTCCTTTACGATCCGCACGCCGAGCAGGTCATCTCGGCCGAGACGCACCACATGAACGTGGACTACTCGGCCTACGAGGGCAAGCGGATCACCGGACGCGTCGACACCGTGCTCTCGCGCGGCGAACTCGTCATCGACCGGCGCGAGTACGCCGGCCGGCCCGGCCACGGCGTCTTCGTCCCACGCTCCACCTGCCAGTACTTGTAAGCCCGTGAGGAGCCGCCCTATGGACTTCGGCCTCGTCCTGCAAACCGACCCGCCCGCCTCCCAGGTCGTGAGCCTCATGAAGCGCGCCGAGCGCAACGGCTTCCGCTACGGCTGGACCTTCGACTCCGCGGTGCTGTGGCAGGAGCCGTTCGTCATCTACAGCCAGATCCTGGCCAACACCCAGCGCCTGCACGTGGGCCCGATGGTCACCAACCCGGGCACCCGCACCTGGGAGGTCACCGCCTCCACCTTCGCCACCCTCAACGACATGTTCGGGAACCGCACGGTGTGCGGGATCGGCCGCGGGGACTCGGCGATGCGGGTCGCCGGACGGGCGCCGAACACCCTCGCCCGGCTCGGCGAGGCCATCGGCGTGATCCGCGACCTCGCCGAGGGCCGCGAGGCCGAGGTGGACGGCAAGTCGCTGCGGATCCCGTGGATCCGGGACGGGAAGCTGCCCGTCTGGATGGCCGCGTACGGGCCCAAGGCGCTGGCCCTGGCCGGGCAGAAGGCCGACGGGTTCATCCTGCAGCTCGCGGACCCCTACCTCACCGAGTGGATGGTCAAGGCGGTCCGGCAGGCCGCTACGGAGGCCGGCCGGGACCCGGACTCGATCACCATCTGCGTGGCGGCCCCCGCGTACGTCACGGCGGACGCCTCGGCCCAGGCGCTGGCCCACGCCCGCGAGCAGTGCCGCTGGTTCGGCGGCATGGTCGGCAACCACGTCGCCGACCTGGTCTCCCGCTACGGCGAGCACTCGTCGATGGTCCCGGACGAGCTCACGGAGTACGTCAAGTCCCGCCAGGGATACGACTACAGCCACCACGGCCGGGCCGGCAACCCGTCCGCGGACTTCGTTCCGGACGAGATCGTCGACCGGTTCTGCCTCCTGGGACCGGTCGAGGCCCATGTCGAGAAGCTCCGCGCCCTACGCGATCTGGGCGTGGACCAGTTCGCCGTCTACGACATGCACGACGCCCGGGAGACGACCATCGACGCGTACGGCTCCGGCGTCATCCCGTCCTTCGCCTGACGTCTGACGGCCGGCAGCTGGGGCAGAACGTGCCCGAAACCGTCGGCAGGGCCGCGGCCGGTTCCTTCCCCCGGACACAGCGGGGGAGGAAGCGGCCGCGGCCCTGCCGGCGGGACCCGAGAGCGGCGCCTCCGGGGGGCCACCGGCTATGCGGTGCCCGGAGCGTGCAGCTCGCCCGTGCGTGCCACGGCCGCGTACCAGTGTGCGCTCGACTTGGGCGTGCGCTTCAGGGTGTCGTAGTCGACGTGGATGGCGCCGAACCGCTTCGCGTAGCCGTACGCCCACTCGAAGTTGTCCAGCAGCGACCAGAGGAAGTAGCCGCGCACGTCCGCCCCGTCGGAGATCGCTCGGTGGACGGCGTCGAGGTGGGCGTGGACGTAGGCGGCGCGCTGCGGGTCGTGGACCGTGCCGTCCGGGCCGACCTCGTCGTCGTACGCAGCTCCGTTCTCGCTGACGACGAGCGGCAGCCCCGGGTAGCGGGCGGCGGTCCGGGTCAGCAGGTCGTACAGGGCGCCCGGGTCGACCGGCCAGCCCATCGCCGTCCGACGGCCCGGCGCCCGGTGGAAGGCGACCTCGTCCGCGCCGGGCCAGGGCGAATGCGCACTGTTCCCGTGGCCGTCGTCCTGCGGCCGTTCCGCGCCCGGGGCGGCGTGCGAGACGACCGTCGGGGTGTAGTAGTTGACGGCGAGCAGGTCCAGGGGCTGGTGGATCGTGGCGGTGTCGCCGTCCCGGACGAAGGACCAGTCGGTCAGGTGGGTGGTGTCCCGAAGGAGGTCCCCGGGGTAGGCGCCCTCCAGCATGGGGCCGAGCCAGATCCGGTTGCCGACGGCATCGATGCGCCGGGCCGCCTCCACGTCTTCCGGGGAGGGGGTCAGGGGGCGGACCTCGTGGAGGTTGAGGGAGACCGCGAGCCGGCCGCCCCCCGGCAGTGCGGCCCGCAGGGCCTGGACGGCGAGGCCGTGTCCGAGGTTGAGGTGGTGGGCCGCGCGCAGGGCGGCGACGGGGTCGGTACGGCCCGGGGCGTGGACGCCGGACCCGTAGCCGAGGAACGCGCTGCACCAGGGCTCGTTGAGGGTGATCCAGTGCTTCACCCGGTCGCCGAGGGCGTCCGCGGCGAGTCCCGCATAGACGGCGAACCGTTCGGCGGTCGCACGCTCCGGCCAGCCGCCCGCGTCCTCCAGCTCCTGGGGCAGGTCCCAGTGGTAGAGGGTGAGGACGGGCTCGATTCCGGCCGCGAGCAGTTCGTCGACGAGCCGCCGGTAGAAGTCCAGGCCCTTCTGGACGGCGGGACCCCGCCCGGTCGGCTGGACGCGGGACCAGGAGACGGAGAACCGGTAGGCGCCCAGGCCGAGTTCGGACATCAGGCCGACGTCCTCGCGGAACCGGTGGTAGTGGTCCACGGCCACGTCACCGGTGTGGCCTTCGAAGACCTTGCCGGGGGTGTGGGAGAAGGTGTCCCAGATGGACGGGGTCCGGCCGTCCTCGCGGGCGGCGCCCTCGATCTGGTACGCGGCGGTGGCCGTGCCCCAGAGGAAGCCGGGTGGGAAGGTGCGGACGGTGCTGAGGGGCCGGGTCTCGGACGCGGTCATAGGAGAGCGCTCCCAACGCGAGCTTGGATGATGCGGTGCGGACAGGGGGGCGAGCCGACCGGTCAGTTCTTGACGGCGCCG
Source organism: Streptomyces sp. NPDC048349 (assembly GCF_040651925.1). Taxonomy (NCBI): domain Bacteria; kingdom Bacillati; phylum Actinomycetota; class Actinomycetes; order Kitasatosporales; family Streptomycetaceae; genus Streptomyces; species Streptomyces sp. NPDC048349. Next base: position 7,384 of record NZ_JBEZLA010000111.1, read on the forward strand.
GCGGTGATGCCGCCGACGATGTGCTTGCCGAGGACGGCGAAGACCAGCAGCAGCGGCAGCGTGGACAGGAGCGCGCCGGTCAGTACCACGGCCTGGTCGACGGTGTGGTTGCCCGCGCCCAGGCCGGCCAGGGCGACCTGGAGGGTCGGATTGCCATCGGGGGTCAGTGCGATGAACGGCCAGAAGAAGTCGTTCCAGGCCTGCACGAAGACGAGCATCCCGAGGACCGCCATCGCGGGCCGGGCGACCGGGAACACCACGTGCCAGATGATGCGCAGACTGTGCGCGCCGTCCATCCGGGCGGCCTCCACCAGCTCCAGCGGCAACGCCTCGATGAGGAACTGGCGCATGAAGAAGACGCCGAAGGCGGCGACCAGGGAGGGCAGTACGACCGACTGGAGCTGGTCGACCCAGCCCAGGTCGGTGATGATCTGGTAGAGGGGGATCACGCTGAGCTGCGGCGGGATCGTCATGGTCGCGACCACGAGGGCGAGCAGGGCGCCCCTGCCCTTGAACGGCAGTTTGGCGAAGGCGAAACCTGCCAGGGTGGAGAACAGGACCGTGGACAGGGCCACGAGTCCGGCCACGACGGTGGTGTTGACCAGGGCCTCTCCCATGTCGACCTGGTTCCAGGCGAAGGAGAGGTTGTCGAGGAGCCGGGGGCCGGGCAGGAGCGGGGCCGGGGCCTCGACCACGCGCTCGCCCGAGTGGGAGGCGGCGACGAGGTTCCAGTACAGGGGGAAGAGGGAGACGAGGGCGGCCACGCCCAGCAGGACGTAGGTCAGCGGTCCGGCGTGGTGCTGACGGCCTGCGGACTGGCGGAAACGGCCGGCGCGGGGCGCCCTGGCGGTGGTGGTCGTGTCGCGTGCCTGGGCCATGACCTCAGCTCCCCGCCTTCCGGCGCACGTGGTCGGTGCGGCTGCTGCGGAGGCGCCTGTGGTCGCGGTGCAGGTTCGAGCGGGTGATCAGGGCCTGGATGCCGCCGATGAACAGGAGGAGCAGCAGCATGACCCAGGCGATGGCGGAGGCCTGGCCCAGCGCACCGGTCACCCACCCCTTCTCGTACATGAGCAGGCTCAGGGTCTGGAACTGGTTTCCGCTGCCGCCGCTGATGCCGACGCTGCCGCCGAAGAGCATCGGCTCGCCGAACAGCTGGGTGGCGCCGATGGTGGAGACGATGACCGTGAAGAGGATCGTCGGCCGGATGGAGGGGATGGTGACACTGAGGAACTGGCGCCAGCGCGAGGCCCCGTCGAGCGCCGCGGCCTCGTACAGGTCCTGGGGTACGGCCTGCATCGCCGCCAGGTAGATGAGCGCGTTGTAGCCCGTCCAGCGCCAGGTCACGATCACCGAAATCGCGATCTGCGCCGGCCACTTGGACGATTCCCAGGACACCGGACCGAGGCCGAACCAGTTCAGGGCCGTGTTGATCAGGCCGTAGTCGGTGTTGAAGAGCTGGGCGAAGACGAGCGTCGCCGCCGCGATCGACGTGGCGTACGGGGCGAGGACCGCGACGCGGAAGAACCCGCGCCCCCGCAGCTTGTAGTTGAGCAGATGGGCCAGGCCGAGGGCCATCAGGAGTTGGGGAACGGTCGAGATCACCCCGATGGTGAAGGTGTTGGCGAGCGCGTTCCAGAAGAACTCGCTGCTCGCCAGGGACCGGTAGTTCTCCAGCCCCTTCCACTGGGCGCTGCCGCCGAGTTCGACCCGGTGGAGCGACAGCCAGCCCGTGTAGAGCAGCGGGAAGAGCCCGAAGGCGGCGAAGGTGAGGAAGAAGGGGGCGACGAAGACGTAGGGGACCGCCTTCAGGTCGAGGCGGTAGAGAGTGCTGCGCAGGCCGCTCGGGCCGGAGGGCCGCTGCCTGCGGGATCCGGATCCGGGGTCGGCGCTGATGCCCGGGGGTCGGGGCGCGGGCGGCGGGGAGCCGCCCCCCGTCGCCCGTACGGAGGTGGCCACGGGGGCGTCCTTCCAGGTCGATGCGTCCGGTGGTGCGGGGGTGCGGGGCGCTGTGGTGGGGACGGGGACGGGCCGCCGCCACCCACGGGAAGGCCGCGGGGAGGCGGGGGCGGCGGGCCGTCGCGCCCCCGCTACTTGTCGATCTTGTCGTTGACCAGCTTCCTGACGTTCTCCCACGCCTTCGCCGGGTCGGTGCCGCGCTGCTCGATGTCGAGGATGCCGTTGTCGGTGAGGAAGGTCTTCACCTGGCCGTCCCACCGGCTGATGGGGGCGGGCGTGATGCCGGCCGCGGCCTGCGAGTAGATCCTGCCGACCGGGGTGTCGCCGAAGTACGCCAGCTTGGCGTCCTGGACGGCCGGAGAGGTGAGCGTGTCCTTGGTGGAGGGGATGTTGCCGTTCACGCCGAAGACCTTGGCGTGCTGCGCCGGTGCGGTCAGCCAGGCGGCGAGCTCGGCGGCCTCCTTGGCGTGCTTGCCGGACTTCGGCACGGCGAGGAACGAGCCGCCCCAGTTGCCGGCCACGGGCGGCGCGGCGATGTCCCACTTCCCCTGGTTCTCCGCGCCCGCCTGCTCCTTGATGATGCCCGTCATCCAGCTCGGGCAGGCGACGGTGGCGAACTTCGCGTTCTTGAAGGCCGCGTTCCAGGTGCCCTTCTCGTCGAACTGGCGCAGCTTCGCCGTCAGCTCGCCCTTCGCCGCGGCCACCGCGGTGTCCCAGGCCTTCTTGACACCGGGGCTGTTCTCGTAGTCCAGCTCGCCCTTGGCATTGGCGTACTGCACCGGCTCGCTGGAGACCACGGCGTTGAACAGGCCGCTCGCGGAGTCGTGGAAGGAGGTCCCCTCGGGGGCGCTCTTCTTGTACGTCTCGCCGGCCTGGAGGAACTTCGCCCAGTCGCCGGCCCAGAGCTTGGCCACCTCCGTGCGGTCGGTCGGCAGTCCCGCCTTGGCGAAGAGGTCCTTGTTGTAGCAGATGGCCATCGGGCCGATGTCCGTGCCGAGGCCGATGACCTTTCCGTCGGCGGTGGTGGCCTGCTTGACCTTCCAGTCGAGGAACGCGCCGAGGTCCGCGCCGCCGGAGGTCGCGAGGTCGGCCCACTTGCCCGCCATGGCGGGCCCGGTCGCCTCCGCTATGTAACCCACCTCCAGCGCTTGGATGTCCGCGAGGCCGCTGTCGCGGGAGAGGCGCAGCTTGAGCGTGTCCCAGTACTTCTGGCCGTCGGCGACGTTCGACTCTTCGATCGTGATGTTGGGGTGGGTCTTCTCGTACTCGGCATAGAGCTTGGCCCCGGTGGCGTTGTCGTAGCCGAAGGAGCCGAAGGTCCCGATCCGCAGCGTGATCTTCTCCGTGCCGGCCGCCGCGGCGTCGTCGCCGTCATCGCCGCCGCAACCGGTGAGCAGCGCCGCACCGGTCGCGACGGCGACGGCGGCGGCGACCGCGGTGAAGGCAGTGCGGCGTCCGCGTCTGCTGCTGGAAGTGCGCATTCCACTCTCCTCGTCCAAGGTGGTGCTCGTTGCCGGCGGTCCGGCGGACTGTTCGCGGCTCGGCGAGGGTCCGCCCGGACCTGGTGGGAAGGCCGTTTGTCGCACCCCTGAATGGGAGCGCTCCCACATCGCTGCCGGAAGGTTGCTGCCTGGCGGGTGCGGGTGTCAAGGGATGAACGCGAATTCGTCGCGCAGGGACGCCTGTTCGGCGCCCGCCCCTCGTGCTCGGGTGCGGACCGCCGAGGTCGAGGACGCGGGCGTGGCGCAGGGGGAGAATCAAGGATAATGTGGGAGCGCTCCCATGCGCCCGTCGGTACACACCCGGTGCCGTGGCGATGGGCGGGGCAATCATCGCGAGGGGAGTTCGAAAGTCGTGAGCGGACACCGGAACGGCAGGCCCACCCTGGAAGAGGTCGCGGCCCTGGCCGGCGTCGGCCGGGGCACGGTCTCGCGGGTGATCAACGGCTCGCCGCGGGTGAGCG
>NZ_JBEZLA010000112.1:0-11171 GCF_040651925.1 Streptomyces sp. NPDC048349
CGCCCCCCTGCGCCGGCGGGGCTGCATGCCCCGCGGGGCAATTCCAGCCCCGCCGGCGTTCGAGGCGCGGGGTCTGGGGCGGAGCCCCAGCAGCGGCGCCGCACCCGGGCGCGTACAGGAGCCCGTCGGGCCTGGTCACCGGCGGAGCCCATCGGCAGTCGAACGCCCGTACTTTAGCCCCGGCTTGTCCCGATTTGCCGACGGCCATGTAACAGGGGTTAGCGAGGCCATGGCCTGAGGGAATCACCGCGTCATGAACCACAACGCACCCCTCCCCCTCGCCCACCTCACCGGCAGCCGCCCCCGCGTGCTGACCCTGGCGCAGCTGCGCGAGCACGGAGTGACCGCCTCCGACGCCGCCGAGCGCCCCTGGCAGCAGATCCTGCCGGGGGTGTTCCTGCTCCACTCGGGCCCCGCGACCAGCGAGGAGCGGCTGCACGCCGCGCTCCTGTACGCGGGGCGGCGCGGCAACGGTGAGGCCATGATCACCGGGCTGGCGGCGCTCGCCCTCTACCGGTTCACCTCCGCGCCCGCGTTGCTCGCCCTCTCCCACATCGACGTCCTGGTGCCCGGCACCCGGCGCCTGCGCTCCACCGGTGACGTGCGGATCGTGCGCACCCACACCCCGCCCCGGCCCCAGGAGGTGACCGGGCTGCCGGTGGCGCCCGTCGCGCGGGCCGTCGCCGACGCCGTCGCCCAGCTCGACGACGCCGGCACCGTACGCCGCCTGCTCAGCGAGGCCGTCCGCAGCGGACACTGCGAACCGGCTGCCGTCGTGAGGGAGCTGACGGTGGCCCGGCTGCTGAACCGCCCGCACGTGGTCGACGCCGTCGAGTCGCTGCTCGCCGAGGGCCGCGCCATCGCCGAGGACCGGCTCTACCACCTCGTACGGGGCTACGACCTCCCCGAGCCCGTCTGGAACGTGGACCTGCGCCTGCCCGGCGGCCCGCACCTCGGCGGGGTCGACGCGTTCTGGCCCGAGCACTCCGTCGCCGTGGAGATCGACACCCGCGCCCCGCGCCAGGGCGAGGACGAGCAGTGGTCCGAGTGCGTCCGCAAGCGCGAGACCCTGGAGCGGCTCGGGGTGACCGTCATCCACATCACCCCGCGCAAGCTGCGCGACTGGCCCGAGCAGCAGGCCGCGGTCGTCCGGACCGCCCTGGCGGCGTCCGGCGACCGCGAACCCGCCTCCTATCTGGTCGTGCTCCCCAGGTGAGGCGAGTACTCCGGGGCGCTCCACCGCAGCCGCCCCGGATGCAGACTCTCCACCACCGATTCCACGCGGAAGCGGACGCGCCGCTCCCCGTCCGCCCCGAACTCCGTCCGTGCCCGGCCGCTGAGCTGGAGCAGCGCCCCGCTCTCCCAGTCCGGGAAGAGCAGCCCGGCCCGCGGGTCGGCCGCCAGGTTCCCCAGGGTGAGGAACATGGCGTTGCCCGCGTAGTCCGGCCAGCTCAGCTCTGCAGGCGAGGACACCTCCACGAAGCCCGGCAGCCCGCCCCGGTGGCTGGCGTCGGCCCCGTCCGCCTCCGCCGTGGTGGCGACGAAGAAGGTGTCGGCGGCGCGCACGGCCCGCTCCTGGCCGGGGGTCAGCGCCTCCCCGCGCCGTACGACACCGGCCCCCTCGTCCACCCGGTCCAGCGGCTGCCGCTGCTGCAGGTACTTGGGACAGTTGGAGAACACCTGCTCGGCGCGCACGGCGAAGCCGCGCCCGGTCGGCTCGAGGGTCCCGTTCAGCCTCATCCGGCGCCGGGTGCGCGGGTCGAGCGCGAGGGTGCCGACGCGGGTCCCGGCGGTGGCCAGCGCCTCCTCCAGCGGGTCGCCCGCCGGCAGTCCCCCGGCGACCGTGATCCGGTCCGGTCCGGTGGCCCGTACGAAACCGGGCGCCCCGGTGAGCAGCGAGGCCCACATCCGGCCCGCGCCGTCGGCGGCGCCGACGACCAGGTGGGGCTGGAGCCCCAGGAACGCCGCGGCGACGTCCCGGATGCCGGTGCCGATCGAGCGGCCGACGTGCTCGGCCAGGTCCCGTACGCCGACCCGCTCCTGCACGGACAGCGGGCCTGCGTGGTACGCGGCGCTGCTCACTAGAAGAATCCGCAGGTCGGCGCCCCCGCGACAGGGGCGGAAGAGCCTTCGGCGCCGGTGGGTACGGAGATCTCCAGGCGGGTGCCGTCGGGGTCGTGGAAGAAGATGCCGCCGGAGGCCGCCCCCTCGCTGTGGGCGACGACGCCCTCGTAGGCGAACTCCACGCCCAGCGACCTCAGGCGCTCCTCGTACGCGCGCACCTCCTCGACGGCGCCGGCCGAGAGCGCGAGGTGGTGCAGTCCGGCCGAGGCCGGGGCGAAGGCGCCGTCGGCCTGCTGCCACAGGGTGAGGACCAGCTCGCCGTCCTGGCCGAGGAAGGCGAAGCGGCGCCCCTCCTCCTTGCCCTCTCCCAGCACCCGGAAGCCGAGGGCGTCCCGGTAGAAGGCGAGCGAGCGGTCCAGATCGGTGACGTTCAGGCCCACGTGGCCGGTGCGGAGCTTGCTGATGGCGCTCGTCATGGCAGTACCTTCCCCAGAGGATCTAACCTTCTAAAGATAAGTTAGCGGTTAGACATGGAGCCGTCAACCGGTCACGTACCCTTGAAGGGTTAGCGGCGGGGCGGCGGGAAGGTTCGGAGACATGACGGCGGCGGACCCACGACCCCTGACCGGGGAGCCGGTCGCCCTCGACCTGCTGAACACCCGCTGGGCCGGCGACGGCGGACCGTTCGACCTCTTCGCGGGGGCCGCCGGGCTGTCCCGGATCGAAGGGCTCGCCGTGTGGCTGGAGAGCACCGGCCTGGCGGGCCGCTTCCGTGCGGACGCCCCGACCCTCGTCCACCTGCTGACCGCCCGCGAGGCCCTGGCCCGCGCGGTGGCCGATCCGGCCGACGCGAGCGCGCGGGCCCTGGTCGACGCGGTACTGGAGCACGGCCGCATCCGGCCCACCCTGACCGCCGAAGGCATCGGCGAGCGGACCGAATTCGACGACCGGACCTGGGGTCCGGCGTGGACGGCCGCCCGCAACTACCTGGAACTGCTGGGCTCCGCGCCCGACCGGATCCGCAAGTGCGCCTCCGAGACCTGCGTCCTGCACTTCCACGACGTCTCGCGCAACGGCACCCGGCGTTGGTGCTCGATGGCCGCCTGCGGAAACCGGGCGAAGGCCTCCCGACACTACGCGCGCACGCGCGAGCGCTGAAACGCCGAAAGTTGTCACACCCGGTCCGGCGTCGAGCCGTGCCTCACCCCTGACGCACGGTCGGGAAGTCTACAAATCCACTCTTCAGCCCCTGTGGTTCGTCCCGTTCTGCCCCGGTACGGCCTCGATGGCGTAGGTCGCACGCTGGCGAGAGTCCGCCATGGCAGGTCTCGGTCAATGACAAGACTCCCCAAAGACCTTGCTCTTAGGCAAAGCTGACCGGTCATCCGGCACCGAAATCCGGACCGTATCTTTCACTTACCAGGGATGCTGATGACCCTCGAATCCCCCAGTTCCATACCCGGGGCCAGACGCGTAGCGCGCGTCGCGGCTGCGGCCGGCCTGGTCGCCGCCCTCGCGGCCACCGGTGCGGCGCCCGCGATCGCCGCGACCGGCGCCGACAAGCCGGGCACCAACCCCGCGGTCAAGTCCGCGGACCAGAAGCTCGGTTCGGCCGACGCCGAGCTGCTCCAGGAGGCCAAGGCCAAGGGTGACGCCAACGTCACCGTCATGGTCGCGACCGCCCCCGGCCAGACCAAGCAGGTGGCCGACCAGCTCGACGCCGTCCCGGGCGCCTCCGTGGGCCAGACGTACGACAAGCTCGGCTACGTCCGCGCCACCCTGCCCACCGGCCGGGCGGAGGCCGCGCTGAAGGCGGCCGCCAAGCTGTCCTCGGTGCACGGCATCGACCTGCGGCACGAGATCCAGCTGCCGGACCCGCGCCCCGAAGCCGGCCGGGATGCCGGAGCGGTCCAGCGGAGCGCGGCGCAGACGTACGCGGCGCCGGACAAGAACACCCCGGCGAAGAACCCGTACAACCCGTCCTTCGAGACCGGCGCCGTGGACTTCGTGGAGAAGAACCCGCAGGCCGACGGCCGTGGCGTGACCATCGGCATCATGGACTCGGGCGTCGACCTCGGCCACCCGGCCCTGCAGAAGACCACCACCGGCGAGCGCAAGATCGTCGACTGGGTGACGGCAACCGATCCGATCGCCGACGGGGACGCCACCTGGCGCGCCCAGATCACCCCCGTGACCGCCGCCGGCGGCAGCTTCACCGCGGGCGGGGCGAGCTGGAAGGCCCCCGAGGGCAGCTTCCAGTGGAGCCGTTTCAGCGAGTCGATCACCGCCAACGGCGACATGAAGGGCGACGTCAACCGGGACGGGGACACCACCGACCGGTTCGGCATGCTCTACGACGTCGCGGCCGGCACCGTCCGCGTCGACACCGACCAGGACAACGACTTCACGAACAACGAGCCGATGAAGCCGTACAAGGACGGCTACCAGATCGGCTACTTCGGCACGGACAACCCGGCGACCGACGTCGCCGAGCGCATCCCGTTCGTGATCGAGATCCGCAAGGACGTCCCGATGGACCCGCTGGGCGGTGACTGGGTCGGCAAGAAGGCCGACTTCGTCAACATCGGCATCATCGAGTCCGAGCACGGCACGCACGTCGCCGGCATCACCGCCGCCCACAGCCTCTTCGGCGGCAAGATGAACGGCGAGGCGCCGGGCGCCAAGCTCGTCTCCTCGCGCGCCTGCTCCTGGTCCGGCGGCTGCACCAACATCGCGCTGACCGAGGGCATGATCGACCTCGTCGTCAACCGCGGCGTGGACATCGTCAACATGTCCATCGGCGGCCTGCCCGCGCTGAACGACGGCAACAACGCCCGTTCGGAGCTCTACCGGAACCTCATCGACACCTACGGCGTCCAGCTGGTCATCTCGGCCGGCAACTCGGGCCCGGGCGTCAACACCATCGGCGACCCCTCCCTCGCGGACAAGGTCGTCTCCGTGGGCGCGGCGGTCTCCAAGGAGACCTGGGCCGCCAACTACGGCTCCGGCGTGGCGACGAAGTACAACATGTTCCCGTTCTCCTCGCGCGGTCCGCGTGAGGACGGCGGCTTCACGCCGACCATCACCGCCCCCGGCGCCTCGATCAACACCATCCAGACCTGGCTGCCCGGCGCGCCGGTGAAGGAGGCCGGGTACGACCTGCCGGCCGGCTACGGCATGCTGCAGGGCACCTCGATGTCCTCCCCGCAGGCGGCGGGCGCCAGCGCCCTGCTGATCTCGGCGGCCAAGCAGCAGAACATCAAGCTGACCCCGGCTGCCCTGCGGGTCGCGCTCACCAGCTCGGCCAAGAAGATCGACAACGTCCCGGCGCACGCGCAGGGTTCGGGTCTGATCGACGTCCCCGGCGCGTGGGAGTCCATCCAGCGCGACGCGAAGGCGAACGAGTTCACGGTCAAGGCGCCGGTCGACACCGCGATCGACCAGTTCCTCAAGACCCCCGGCTTCGGCACCGGCCTGTACGACCGCGAGGGCGGTCTCAAGGTCGGCCAGAAGAAGGTCTACAACGTCGTCGTCACCCGCACCACGGGCGTCAAGTACGGCACCCGGCACGACCTGACCTGGCGCAACAACGACGGCACCTTCAAGGTCATCGGCGGCTACGACTACGTCACCCTGCCGCTGAACAAGCCCGTCACCATCAAGGTCGAGGCCAACGCCAAGACGGCCGGCGTCCACAGCGGCATCCTGCAGCTGGACGACGAGACCACCGAGGGCATCGACAAGCAGATCCTGACGACCGTGGTCGCCGCCTCCCCGCTGGCCTCGCCGTCCTTCGCGCTCTCGGATACCTCCTCCGTGCAGCGCAACAGCCACAAGTCGTACTTCGTGACCGTCCCGCAGGGCGCGAAGAGCCTCGAGGTCGCCCTCGGCGGTCTCGCGGCGGGCAGCCAGACCCGCTTCATCGCGATCCACCCGTACGGTGTGCCGGTCGACCCGACGTCCACGGTCAACTGCTACCCGAACTACGACAACCCGGCCAACACCTGCCGCCCCGACGTGCGCTCGTACCCCGAGCCCACCCCGGGCGTCTGGGAGATCGAGGTCGAGTCGCGCCGCACGTCGCCGCTGCTCGACAACCCGTACAAGCTGGACGTCTCCGTGCTCGGCGCGGCCTTCGACCCCGCGGTCAAGGTCCTGCCCGAGGTGAAGCAGGGCACCCCGGCTCCGGTCCAGTGGAGCGTCAAGAACGACGGCGCGGCCATCACCGGCGGCAAGCTCCAGGGCGGTCCGCTGGGCTCCGCGAAGGTCGCCAAGCCGACCATCGCCAACGGTGAGACCCACACCACCGAGGTCACGGTCGCCGAGGGCACCTCGCGCCTCGACGTCTCCATCGGCAAGGTGTCCGACACCGCGGCCGACCTCGACCTCGAGGTCTACAAGGACGGCGTCAAGGTCGGCTCCGCCGCCGACGGCGACTCCGAGGAGGCCGTGAGCCTGGTGAACCCGGCCGCGGGCACCTACACCGTCAAGGTGATCGGCTACGCGGTCCCGTCCGGCTCCACCACGTACGACTACCGCGACGTGTTCTTCTCGGCCGCCCTGGGCTCCGTCCAGGTCGACGAGGCCGCCGCGGTGAACCTCGCCACCGGCGCCACGGCGCAGGTCTCGGCGAACGTCCTGGTCAGCGCCGCTGCCCCCGAGGGCCGGCAGTTCTTCGGCCAGGTCCAGCTGCTGAACGCCCGCGGCACCGCCGCCGGCACCGGCAGCGTGCAGATCGAGAAGGTCCTGCCGTAACGCGCGTACCGCGCGTGACGGTGTGACCGCATGACGACGGAGGGGCCGGTGCTCTCGCAGCACCGGCCCCTTCGCGCTGCCCCAGCCCGTGCGCGGAGCAGGGCTCCCCCGGTGGTTCTCCCCGCGTCAGGTGCTGCGGTCTGCGGACGGCGCGGTTCGGATTCCGGACTCCGCAGAACGGCGGCCAACCGGCTGTGACCTGCCGAAACGGCTGATCAGGGGCGTCGCAACAGGCCCGCCGTACACTCGCCACGGGAGTTCTCATTCAGGACACCGTCCGTTCCTCGGACAATGGATTGGACAAGGCTCGTGGGGTCGAACGCATGATGGCTTCACGCGCGCCCGCGTCGTACGTACTGAAGGAGTCACCGTGAGGGTCGGAATCGTCGGAGCCACCGGACAGGTCGGCGGAGTCATGCGCGGCATCCTCGCCGAGCGGAAGTTCCCGGTGGACGAGCTGCGGCTGTTCGCCTCGGCCCGTTCGGCCGGCTCGACCCTCGAGTGGGAGGGCCGGGAGATCACCGTCGAGGACGCCTCCACGGCCGACTACTCCGGCCTGGACATCGTGCTCTTCTCCGCGGGCGGCGCCACGTCCAAGGCCCTCGCCGAGAAGGTCGCCTCGCAGGGCGCCGTGGTGATCGACAACTCCTCCGCCTGGCGCAAGGACCCCGAGGTCCCCCTCGTGGTCTCCGAGGTCAACCCGCACGCGATCAAGAACCGCCCCAAGGGCATCATCGCGAACCCGAACTGCACCACCATGGCCGCGATGCCGGTCCTGCGCCCGCTGCACGAAGAGGCCGGCCTGTCCGCGATGATCGCCACCACCTACCAGGCCGTGTCCGGCTCGGGCCTGGCCGGTGTCGCCGAGCTCAAGGGCCAGGCCTGCGCGGTCTCCGAGGCCGCCGACCAGCTGACCTTCGACGGGGGCGCGGTGGAGTTCCCCGAGCCGGCCGTCTACAAGCGGCCCATCGCCTACAACGTGGTGCCGCTCGCGGGCTCGATCGTGGACGACGGCTCCTTCGAGACCGACGAGGAGCAGAAGCTCCGCAACGAGTCCCGCAAGATCCTGGAGATCCCGGAGCTCAAGGTCTCCGGCACCTGCGTGCGCGTGCCCGTCTTCGCCGGCCACTCGCTCCAGATCAACGCCCGCTTCGACCGCCCGATCAGCGTGGAGCGCGCCTACGAGCTGCTGAAGGACGCTCCGGGCGTCGAGCTGTCGGAGATCCCGACCCCCCTCCAGGCCGCGGGCCGCGACGCCTCGTACGTGGGCCGCATCCGCGCCGACGAGACCGTCGACAACGGCCTCGCGCTGTTCCTGTCGAACGACAACCTGCGCAAGGGCGCGGCCCTGAACGCGGTCCAGATCGCCGAGCTCGTGGCCGAGGAGCTGCGCGGCTGATCCCGCTCGCACGGGGAAGAGGGGCGGCACTCCACGGTGCCGCCCCTCTCCTGTGTGTCAGGGCCTGCGCACCCCCTGGAAGCGGACGCGGCCGCCGCGTACGGGACGAGCGCGATCCGCCCCGCGGCCGTACTCGGCCGCGGGGCCGTGGGCCCGGTCCGGCGGCTGCGCGACGTCGAGCTCTGGCGCACGCGGTATCCGCGGGCGGGGGCGAGGCCCGTCGTGGAAGGATGGGCCGGAACGTCACCATCAAAGGAGATGACCGCGTGCCAGGCACGAATCTCACCCGTGAAGAGGCCCAGGAGCGGGCGAAGCTGCTCACCGTCGACTCGTACGAGGTCGAACTCGATCTCAGCGGCGCGCAGGAGGGCGGCACCTACCCCTCCGTGACCACCGTGCGCTTCCGGTCGACCGAGGCCGGGGCCGAGACCTTCATCGACCTGGTCGCCCCGGCCGTGCACGAGGTCGTTCTGAACGGCAAGGCGCTCGACGTCGCCGCCGTCTTCCGGGACTCGCGCATCGCCCTGAAGCACCTGGCCGCCGGGGACAACGAGCTCCGGGTCGTCGCCGACTGCGCGTACACCAACACCGGCGAGGGCCTGCACCGCTTCGTCGACCCGGTCGACCAGCAGGCCTACCTCTACACCCAGTTCGAGGTGCCGGACGCGCGGCGGGTCTTCGCCAGCTTCGAGCAGCCCGACCTGAAGGCCACCTTCCAGTTCACCGTGACGGCCCCCGAGGGCTGGACGGTCATCTCGAACTCGCCGACGCCGGAGCCGAAGGACCGGGTGTGGGCGTTCGAGCCGACCCCGCGCATCTCCTCGTACATCACCGCGCTGATCGCCGGCCCGTACCACGCCGTGCACAGCTCCTACGAGGGGCCGGACGGGCAGTCCGTGCCGCTCGGCATCTACTGCCGGCCCTCGCTCGCCGAGTTCCTCGACGCGGACGCGATCTTCGAGGTCACCCGGCAGGGCTTCGACTGGTTCCAGGAGAAGTTCGCCTACGCCTACCCCTTCGCCAAGTACGACCAGCTCTTCGTCCCGGAGTTCAACGCGGGCGCCATGGAGAACGCGGGCGCGGTCACCATCCGCGACCAGTACGTCTTCCGATCGAAGGTGACGGACGCGGCGTACGAGACGCGCGCCGAGACGATCCTGCACGAGCTCGCGCACATGTGGTTCGGCGACCTGGTGACCATGGAGTGGTGGAACGACCTGTGGCTGAACGAGTCGTTCGCCACCTACACCTCGATCGCCTGCCAGGCGGACGCCGAGGGCTCGAAGTGGCCGCACGCGTGGACCACGTTCGCGAACTCCATGAAGACCTGGGCGTACCGGCAGGACCAGCTGCCGTCCACGCACCCGATCATGGCGGACATCCGCGACCTCGACGACGTGATGGTCAACTTCGACGGGATCACGTACGCCAAGGGCGCCTCGGTGCTCAAGCAGCTCGTCGCCTACGTCGGCACGGACGCCTTCTTCAAGGGCGTGCAGGCGTACTTCAAGGCGCACGCCTTCGGGAACACGCGCCTGTCCGACCTGCTGGGCGCCCTGGAGGAGACCTCGGGCCGTGACCTGACCGCCTGGTCGAAGGCGTGGCTGGAGACCGCCGGCATCAACGTCCTGCGTCCGCAGATCGAGGCCGACGCGAACGGTACGGTCACCGCCTTCGCGATCCGCCAGGAGGCCCCGGCGCTCCCGGCGGGCGCCAAGGGCGAGCCGGTCCTGCGCCCGCACCGCATCGCGGTCGGCCTGTACGAGCTCCAGGACGGCAGCCTCGTGCGCACCGACCGGATCGAGCTGGACATCGACGGTCCGCTGACGGCGGTGCCGGAGCTGGTGGGCCGCACCCGCCCGGCCGTCGTGCTGCTGAACGACGACGACCTGTCGTACGCGAAGGTCCGCCTGGACGAGGTCTCCCTCGCCAACGTCACCGCCCACCTGGGCGACTTCACGCAGTCGCTGCCGCGGGCACTGTGCTGGGCCTCGGCCTGGGACATGACGCGGGACGGCGAGCTGGCCACCCGCGACTACCTCGCGCTGGTGCTGTCCGGCATCGGCAAGGAGTCCGACATCGGCGTCGTCCAGACGCTGCAACGCCAGGTGAAGCTGGCCCTCGACCTGTACGCCGCCCCGGCATGGCGCGAGGAGGGCCTGGCGATCTGGACCGGGGCAACGCTGGAGCACCTGCGCGCGGCCGCGCCGGGCAGCGACCACCAGCTGGCCTGGGCGCGCGCCTTCGCGGCCACGGCCCGTACCGAGGAGCAGCTGGCCTACCTGTCGGCGCTGCTCGACGGGTCGGCCGTGATCGAGGGCCTGGCCGTCGACACGGAGCTGCGGTGGACGTTCCTGGAGCGGCTGGTCGCGACGGGCGTGGCCGACGAGCCGGCCATCGCGGCCGAGCTGGAGCGGGACTCCACGGCTGCCGGCGAGCGCCACGCGGCGACCTGCCGGGCGGCGCGGCCGACGGCGCAGGCCAAGGCCGAGGCGTGGGCTTCGGTGGTGGAGGCCGATGACCTGCCGAACGCGGTGCAGGAGGCGGTGATCGGGGGCTTCGTCCAGGCCGACCAGCGCGAGCTGCTGGCCCCGTACACCGAGAAGTACTTCGCGGCGGTCAAGCAGGTCTGGGAGACCCGCAGCCACGAGATCGCCCAGCAGATCGCGGTGGGCCTGTACCCGGCGCTCGCGGTCTCCCCGCAGACCCTGGCCGCGACGGACGCCTGGCTGGCGTCGGCCGACCCGAACGCGGCCCTGCGCCGCCTGGTCTCGGAGTCCCGCTCGGGCGTGGAGCGTGCGCTGAAGGCCCAGGCGGCCGACGCGGCCGCCGGTTCCTGACCGGTCCCGCACCCCGGACGCTTCCGGCAGGACGGCCTCCGAACCGCCGCCGATCACCGCAAGGGTGACCGCTGCCACGACCACGACCAGCGCGATCATCAAGAAGAAGAACA
>NZ_JBEZLA010000113.1:0-10816 GCF_040651925.1 Streptomyces sp. NPDC048349
TGAAGCCCACCCTGGCCAAGGTGGCCCGGACCGTGCGCGAACTGGGCCCGGACGAGGCCGACCGGCCGCGCCGGCCGGCCGCCGGTTTGCGGCCGTGGTCTTCGGGCAGAAGCCGACTGCCGCCCTGCGGGTTCGCACCGCGGGGCGGACCAGACCGCGGGAACGGGGTTCCCGGTGCGGAGGTGGTGGAGGCGATGGACGTGGGCGCGAGCGCAGCCCAGGCCGCGGGACCTCACGAGACCGGACAGGGGTACGACGCGACCCCCTACCTGCCCGACCGCGGCGGTCTGCCGAGTCTGCGGCGCGCGGCGGCCGGATGTCAGGGCTGCCCGTTGTTCCGCGACGCCACACAGACGGTCTTCGGCAAAGGCCCCGCCCACGCGCGGCTGATGCTGGTCGGGGAGCAGCCGGGCGATCAGGAGGACGTCCAGGGCGAGCCGTTCGTGGGCCCGGCGGGACGGCTGCTGCGCAGGGCGCTGGAGGAGGCCGGTCTCGGTGACGAGGACGCGTACCTGACCAACGCGGTCAAGCACTTCAAGTTCACGACGGCCCCGCGGGGCAAGCGCCGCATCCACAAGGCCCCGAGCCTGCGGGAGATGACGGCCTGCCGGCCCTGGCTGGTGGAGGAGCTGCGGCTGGTCGCGCCCGAGGTCCTGGTGGTGCTCGGCGGAACGGCCGGCAAAGCGCTGCTCGGATCCTCCTTCCGCGTGGGCGAACGGCGCGGGATGCTGGCGCCGATGCCCCCGCTCGACGGCGGGAAGGGGGACGGGGTGCCCGGGCAGATGCTGGCGACGGTCCATCCGTCGGCCGTCCTGCGCGCCGACGACCGGGAGGCCGCCTTCGCGGGTCTGGTCGCCGACCTGTCCGTGGCCGCCACCGTGCTGGAATAGGGCCGCTGCCGAGTGCGGCCGCTCGACGACGGACAGGTCGACGGCATCCAGACGGAGCGTGCCCCGACGGAACTGCCCCGGTCCTGAGGGCGCCGCACGGACCGCCGGGGCCCGCCGCGAGGACCGCCGCACCGGCCGCCGTGGCGCGCGAGGCGGGCCCGCCCTGCCGCAGACCCGCCGGAGCCGTCACACGAGGGCGTCCACGCGGCCGGGCACGGGGGAGGGCGCGCGGTTCCACGGCATCCGGGACCAGGGGAGGGCGAGTTCGGACGGGGCCGCGACCGCGTGCGGGGCCAGGTCCGCCAGCCGTGCAGGCCGGCCCCGGCGGGCGTAGACGGTGTCCACGTACCGGTGGCCCGTATCGGGGGCGGTGAACAGGACGGTCCGCCCGGGAGCACGGTCGCGTTCCCAGCGGGCCGCGAGGTATCCGGCCCCGGTGGAGAGCCCCGCGAAGAGGCCGTGCCGGCGCAGCAGGTCGATGCTGCCGGCGCGGGCGGCGTCGAAGGAGATCCAGTGCAGGACGTCGTACAGCTCGTGGGTGACGTTCCCGAACGGGATGGAACTCCCGATCCCGGCGATGATGATCTCGGGGTCGGAGACGTGCTCGGCGCCGAAGGTGACGCTGCCGTACGGCTGCACGCCGACGAGTTCGACGCCGGGATCGTCCTCGCGGAGGTACCGGGCGAGGGCCCCCGTCGATGCGCCCGTCCCCACCCCGCCGACGATGGTCAGGGCCTCTGTGCCGGTCGATCGCCGGATGCGCTCGGCGATGGACCGGTAGCCGAGGTAGTGGATGTCGTCGTGGTACTGGCGCATCCAGTGGTACTCGGGGTGTTCGGCGAGGATCTCGTGGATCCGCTCGACCCTGCGCTTCTGGTCGAGCTTCAGGTCGCTGCACGGGGCCATCTGCTCCAACGTTGCGCCGAGCCCGGCGAGCTGGGTGCGCAGCGTGTGGTCGACGGTCGTCGAGCCGACGATGTGGCACCGCATTCCGTAGCGGTGGCAGGCCAGGGCCAGGGCGTGGGCGTAGATGCCGCTGGAGCTGTCGAGCAGGGTGTCGCCGCGCCGGACGGTTCCGGTGTCGAGCAGGTGGCGGACCGCCGCGAGTGCGGAGACCACCTTCATGGTCTCGAAGCGCAGACAGACGAGCCGGTCGTCGAGGCGTATCAGGTCGGGTCGGCCGACCGACTCCGCGATGTGCTGGTCCATGCGGGAATTCCTTGTCGTAGGAGTCGTAGGAGTCGTACGAGGTGCGTCGTCGGTGCCGGGAGCGCGGCGAGCGCTGCGGCAGGTTGCGGTGAGCCGCGCTCAGGTGCCGGCCGTTGCCCGGTAGCGGTACAGCCGGGTGGGATCGGCGCTGAACTGGGAGAAGGGGAAGGGCTCCGCCGACAGCGCGGTCACACCCGCTCCCAGGAACGCGCGGGCCACGGCGCTGCCGCTCTGCGCGTACACCACCAGCGGGATCCCCCGGGACCGGCAGCGGTCCAGGATCGTGTCGAACGAGCCGTTGCTCAGGGTCATTCCGGTGGCGATGACGGCCTCGGCCTCGTCGAGCACCCGGTGCATGTCGTCGGTGACCGGGTCTCCCCACTGGGTGGTCTTCAGGTTGAAGTCGCAGGGCAGAGGTACGCCGCCGCGCTCGCGGATCGCGGCGACCAGCGGGTTGACGACGCCGATGAGGCCGACCTTGGCTCCGGCGCGGATGTCGAGCAGCCCCGCGATCGCCGCGTCACGAGCCTGCGCGCGGGTTTCCGGTGTCCCGGCCGGAAGGACGACCGCCTCGGCTTCCCCCGCCTCCGCGGCGCTCGCGTGGGGGTGTGCTTCGGCGAGGTAGGCGTCGAGCGCGGCCATGCGCAGCGGGCGGGGTGCCTCGCGCAGCAGGACGTCGAGCGCGGTTCCCGACGAGTCGCGGCAGACGGCCGGGTCGATCTCGCCGGCTTCGAAGGCACAGCCGCCGAAGGAGCCGCCGACGCGTACGAGGACGTACTGGTTGAGGTAGGTGGTGCCGCCGCCGGCCAGGCGGGTGCCGTGGTGGATCCAGAAGACGCTCGTCGCGACGAGGGCGGAGGGCAGCGGGCCGTGTTCACCGGCCAGCACGGACGCCGTCAACGCGTCGACGGTCCGGGTGGATGCGGTGGATGCGGTGGGTGTGCCGGGTGTGGATGTGGTGGGCATGTCGGGGTTCCTTCTCACAGGGGGAGTGGGGTGGAGGGGGCGCCGGTGCGGCGGCGGTAGGCGACCGCGCGGTTGCCCAGGGCGTCGGTGGCGAGCTCGGCGTCGACTTCGAAGACTTCGGCGAGCCGTTCGGCGGTCAGGACCGCCTCGGGGGTGCCCGAGGAGACCAGCCGGCCGTGGTGCATCAGCACCAGCCGGTCGCAGTACCGGGCGGCCAGCGACAGGTCGTGCAGCGCCACGAGGACGGTTTGACCGGTACCGGCCAGCAGCTCCAGCAGGTCCAACTGGTGCCTCACGTCGAGGTGGTTGGTGGGCTCGTCGAGCAGCAGGCCGTACGGCTGCTGGGCCAGCGCGCGGGCGATGTGGGCGCGCTGCCGCTCACCGCCCGACAGCGCCCGCCAGGACCGGTCGGCGAGCGCGGTGAGCCCGACCCGGTCCAGCGCGGCGGCGATGACGGCCCGGTCGGCCCCGTCCGGACCGCGCCAGCGGTCCCGGAAGGGGGTGCGGCCCAGGCCCACGACGTCCGCGACGGTCAGGTCGCTGTGGGAGCCCGACTCCTGCTCGACGAAGGCGATGTGGCGGGCGATGCGCCGGGCGCTCCACCGGTGTACGGACTCGCCGTCGTACCGGACGGTGCCCGCGTCGGGGGCCCGCAGGCCCGCGAGACAGCGCAGCAGGGAGGACTTGCCCGACCCGTTGGGCCCGAGCAGCCCGACGGTCTCGCCCGCGGTGATGTCCAGGTCGACGTCGCGGACGACGGGTGTGCCCGCGACCGACCAGCTCAGCCGTTCGGCGGTGATCCTCACAGCTCACCCCGCTTGCGCAGGACGAGGAGGAAGAGCGGGACACCGAGCAGAGCGGTGATCACGCCCACGGGCAGCTCGCGGGGAGCGAAGGCGACCCGCGCCAGGGCGTCGGTCCACACCAGGAACACCGCGCCCGCGAGCGCCGCGTACGGAAGCAGGACCCGGTGCAGCGGTCCGATCAGGAAGCGCACCCCGTGGGGCACGATCAGCCCGACGAACCCGATGGCGCCCACCGTCGCGACGGCCACCGACGTCAGGGCGGCCGTCACCACGAGCAGCAGCAGCCGGGTGCGCCGCACGCCGATCCCCAGGGACGCGGCGGTGTCGGCGCCGAACGCGAGGCCGTCGAGGGAGTTCGAGCACAGCCATGCCGCCACCAGTCCGAGGGGCGTGACGATCGCGCAGACGACGACCGCGTCCCAGCGGGCGGGCGCCATCGAACCCAGCAGCCAGTGGGTGACCGCCCGGGTGGTGTCCGCGTCGGCCGACGCCATCAGCGTCAGTGAGGTCAGCGCGGTGAAGAGCTGCCCCACGACCACCCCCGTCAGCACGATGCGCACCGAGTCCAGGCCGGTCCGCCGCAGGAGCAGGAGGAGCAGCGTGAAGGAAAGGAGCGCGCCGATCAGGGCTCCGCCGGTCACCCCGAGCACGCCGCCGCCCACGCCGAGGACCACGACGGCCACGGCTCCGGTCGAGGCACCCGAGGACACGCCGAGCAGGTAGGGGTCGGCGAGCGCGTTGCGGGTGACGGCCTGCAGCACCGTGCCGCACACCGCGAGGGAGGCGCCGACCAGGGCGGCCATCAGCACCCGGGGCATGCGCAGATCCCAGACGAGCGAGTCCACCAGCGGCGGCAGCGGCTCGACGGCCAGGCCCAGCCGGCTGCCGAACACCGAGGCGAGGTCGGCCCACCCCACGTCGGCGGCGCCGATGCGCACCGCCGCCGCCAGGGACACGGCCAGGACCGCCGCGGCGGCGAGGAACAGCCCGGCGCGGGCGGCCGCGGCCCGGCGGGGCCGGCGGCGCGGCGCGGCGGAGGGGGTCGCCGCGGTCACGGGGGCCCGGCAGGCCGCCGGATGCAGGAGGTCCACGGGGTGCGCTCGGGCGGTCGGGTCAGCGGACATGCCCGAGGTCCCGCATGCCGGCGGCGAGCAGCTCCAGCGCGTGCACGGAGCGTACGGACGGGTCGAGTTCGATGCCCGGCACTTCGATGATCTTGTCGGTGCGTACGGCGTCGAGCTTCGAGATGACGGGGTGCCGGGCCATCGTGTCGCGCTTCTCGGCGGCGCTGTCGCCCGGCCGGCCGCGCTCGGAGAGGTCGCCGATGACGATGAAGTCCGGGTTGCGCCGGGCGACTTCCTCCCAGGAGACCTCCGGCCAGTCCTCGTTCACGTCGTCGAAGGCGTTCTTGGCGCCGACGATCCGGCTCATCTCGCTGGGCAGGCCGGTCTTGCCGGCCACGTAGGGCATCCCGTTGAAGACGGAGTAGAGGTAGACGACGGTCGGCTGGTCTTTGACCTTCGCGGCCGTCTCCCCGGCCGCGGCGACGGCGGCGCGCTGCTCGGCGGCGAGCTTGTGGGCGGGCTCGTCGGCGCCGAAGGCCTTGCCCAGGTTCTCGTAGTCGGCGAAGAGCAGGTCGAAGGCGCTCTTGCCGGGCTCGTTCTGCAGGGGGCAATCGACGGCGCTGACGAAGGTCGGGACCTTGACGGCGTCCAGTTCCTCGCGGGTGCCCGCCCGGTCCTTGGTGTAGAGGTCGGCGGAGCCGGCGACGACGAAGTCGGGGGTGGCGGAGCGCACTTGCTCGCTGGTGGCGATCTTCGGGGCGATGACGGGGACCTTGGCGTAGGCGGCCTCGTACTTCGCCGGGATCTTCGTCTTCAGGTTGGCCGTTCCGGCCATGCGCTCCTGGAGTCCGAGTTCGAGCAGGATCTCGGTCGAGGCCTGGTCCAGGGCCACGGCCCGGCGCGGCGGTCCTTCGAAGGCGAGTTGGCGGCCGCAGCTGGTGAGCGTCGTCGCCCTGCCCGCGGCAGTGGCGGCGGGCTCGTGGTCCTGGGAGGAGCCGCCGGCGGCGGCCGAGCAGGCGGAGGTCGCGAGGACGACCGTGAGGGCGATACCGAGGCGGACGGGATGGCGCATGGGTTCTCCGGTCTGGAAGGAGGGTGCTTGTGGTCGCGGGGCAGGAGCGCCGCGACGACAGACGATACCGTAATGGTTATCATGTTCAATAACTACTCCGGGGGGTGGCTTCTCCGTCGGCGGCTGCCGGAAACCTTCGGCAGCGCCGGACGCAACAGCGCTGACTGCACGGCGCGTTGGTGCCCCATCCCCGCCGGATCCCCGACCACCCGCACACAAGGGAGCAACACCCCGTGGCGACTCCATCCGCCCCCGCCCCAGCCAAGACCGCCTCACCGCCCGCCCCGAACTCAGTACTGCGCGATGTCGCGTTCCTGCGCCTATGGGCCGGAACCACCGCCTCCGGACTGGCCACCTGGGCCCTGCCCTTCGTCCTCGGTCTCGCGGTGCTGCATCGAGAGCTCGGCCCGGCAGGCCTCGGCCTCGTCCTCGCCGCGCGCACCGCCGGCTTCCTCGCCGCGGTCGCCGTCGGCGGCGTCCTCGCCGACCGCCACTCCCGCCGGGCGGTCGTCCTCTGGTCGGCCCTGGCGGCCGGCGCTGCCGCCCCCCTCCTCGCCGCCGGACTCGGCCGCTCGGCCCTGCTGATGACCCTCGCCGCAGCCCTGGCAGGCGCCGGCCAGGGTGCCTGCCGGCCGGCCTTCCAGGCGCTCACCGCCGAGGTCGTGGCCCCGGAAGGCAGGCAGCAGGCCAACGCCGCCATGACGCTCGCCGTCCGCAGTTCCACCCTGGCGGGCCCGGCGCTGACCGCCCTGCTCGCGGCGTTCCTGGACGTCCGGACCCTGCTGCTCGGCATCGGCGTGCTCTGGCTGGTCGCCGCGCTCGTCCCGGGCCGCGGGCAAGCGGACCCGTCCGGCGCCGACGGGCCCGCGCCGCGGGCCTCGTTCCGCGCGGAGTTCGTGGACGGCATACGCGAGGCCCGCCGGCACCCCTGGTTCCTCGCGGGCCTCGCCGCGCTCGCCGCCGTCATCGCGCTGGGCTACTCCGCGACCAGCGTCGCCCTGCCGCTGATCAGCCGGGACCGCTACGGCACGCAATGGGTACTGGCCGCCGCCATGACCGCATACACGCTCGGCGCGCTCGGCGGCGCCCTGGTCATCGCCCGCTGGCGGCCCCGCGCCCAGGGCTGGGCGGCCTTCGCCGGCCTCGCCGCCTACGGCTTCGCACCGCTGAGCCTCGTGCTGCCGGTGCACCCCGCCGTGGTGATCGCCGCGTACGCCGTCGCCGGGGTCGGGATAGAGCTGTTCAACGTGCCCTGGTTCACGGCCACCCAGCGCGAGGTCGCCCCGGACAAGCTCGCCCGCGTCTCCTCGCTGGACTTCCTCGTCTCCTACGGCCTGGCCCCGGTCGGCCTGGCCCTCATCGCCCCGGCCATCACGGCCTTCGGCGTCACCCCGGTACTCGCCGTGTGCGCCGCGGCCTGCTTCGCCGTACCGGCAGCCGCCGCGCTGGTCCCCACGGCCCGCCACTTCGCCCCCACCCCCGCGGCGGCCGACTGACCGACGTGCCCCCGGCCGGTCCGGACCGACTCGCTAGGCTGCGGGTCATGAACACGGAGCCGGTACTGGTCCGCCGCAACGGCGCGGTGACGACGATCAGCCTGAACCGCCCGCACGTCCGCAACGCCGTGGACCTGACCACCGCGAGGGCGCTGGCCGACGCCTTCCGCGCCTTCGACGCCGACCCGGAGGCGGCCGTGGCCGTGCTCCACGGCGAGGGCGGAACCTTCTGCGCGGGCGCGGACCTGAAAGCCATCAGCGACGGCAACGGAAACCGGGTCGCCGCCGACGGTGACGGCCCGATGGGCGTCTCCCGGATGCGGCTGTCGAAGCCGGTCATCGCCGCGATCAGCGGACACGCGGTGGCGGGCGGTCTGGAACTGGCGCTCTGGGCGGACCTCCGCGTGGCCGACGAGAGCGCGGTGTTCGGAGTGTTCTGTCGCCGCTGGGGCGTGCCGCTCATCGACGGCGGAACGGTACGGCTGCCCCGCCTGATCGGCACGAGCCGAGCCATGGACATGATCCTGACCGGCAGGGCGGTCGATGCCGCCGAGGCCCACCACATCGGCCTCGCCAACCGCGTCGTCCCCGTCGGAGGCGCACTGGCGGCGGCCGAGGAACTCGCGGCGCAGCTCGCACGGTTCCCGCAGACCTGCATGCGGCACGACCGCATGGCGGTCCTCGAACAGGAAGGCCTCGACGAGAGCGCCGCCCTCGCCGTCGAGTTCGGACACGGCACCGTGTCGCTCGCTGCCGGAGCCGTGACCGGCGCCGCGCGCTTCGCCTCCGGAGCCGGACGCCACGGGCTCGGCACCGGCTCGGCCTGACGGGCGGGGCTTCCGGGTCAGCGCCGGCGCAGGAGTCCGGTCAGCGCCGGTGCAAGGTCTCGAGCCCGGTCGCCGGTTCGGGCCGGTACGCGGGGCGGCCGGCGGGCCCGCCCGCGGCTCGTGGCCCGACCTCGCCGCGGTGACCGTCGGCGATCAGCCGCAAGCGCTGCGTACCGAAAGCCGACCAGGAGGCGGCGCCCCGCCGACCGGCAGACGATGGATGCGTGGAGACACGGCTCCCGGACGGTCCGCGTGAGCGACTCGGGGCCTGACTGACCGGCCGCGGAACGCAGGGCAAGGACCGCCGCGGCGTTGGATGCGGGTGCCAGATGAACGAGCACATCCCGGTCGACGAGCTGATCAGCAGCGCCGCGCAGGCTGCCGGCGGATGGCTGGGCGTGCTGCCGGTCGCACTGGTGGCCACCAGCGCCGACGGGACGATCGTGCGCTGGAACCAGGTCGCACAGGAGCTGCTGGGCCACGCCCCGCCGCAGATGCTGGGCCGCAACATCGCTGACCTGCTCCATCCGGGAGCCGACCGCAGTCTGGGCCGCTCCCTCTGGGAAGCGGCGGCCGCCGGGCGGGGCGTGATGGGCACGGTGACCGCCTGGCACCGCGACGGGTACCCCCTGGAGGTGGAGATCTGGGCCGCTCCGGTCTCCGACCGGCAGCACGGCGCGGCCACGGTGCTGGTCTTCGCCGCGGACGCGCACGCGGCACGGCGCATCCGGGGGTCGTCGGCGGTGTGGGACGGTCTTTTCGCCCGCTCCCCGGTCGGCATCGCCATTCTCGACACCCAGCTGAGGTTCCTGCAGGTCAACGCCGCACTCGAAGCCATGAACGGCCTGCCGGAATCGGCGCACGTGGGCCGCCGCCTCGCCGAGATCCTCCCGGAGGTGAACGCCCTGGAGATGGAGGAGGCCATGCGGCAGGTCCTGGAGACCGGACAGCCCGTCCTGGACCGCCGCCGGGTCGGACGGACACCGTCCGAGCCGGACCACGACCGCGTGTGGTCGTGCTCCTACGTCCGGGTCGAGGACCCCGCCCGCATGCCGATCGGGGTCATTGCCTCGCTCGTCGACATCACCGAACAACAGCGCGACCACGTGGAAGCCGAAGCGGGACGGCGCCGGCTGGCCATGCTCAGTGAGGCCAGCATGCGGGTCGGCTCCAGCCTGGAACTGGAACGCACCGCGCAGGAACTCGCCGACCTCGCCGTGCCGCGCCTGGCCGATGCCGTCACCGTGGACGTCCTGGACGTGCTCGCCCACGGGGAGGACCCCGGGATGGGCCTGGTCGGCGGCGTCGCCCTGCGGAGGCTGGGCAAGGCCCCGCTGGCCGGATCCGCCGTCACCGACATCCTCGCCCCCCTCGGCAGGACGCTCACCTTCCCGGCTGCCGCCCCCTACACCCAGGCCCTCGCGGCCCGGCAGCCCTTCCTGGTCGCGCGCCTCGACGAGCAGGCCATCGCCCCAGCCGCCCGGCACACGTCGAAACCGGCGCAACTGGTCTCGGTGGGCGTGCACTCCTTCATCATGGCGCCTCTGGTGGCCAGGGAATCCGTGCTCGGCGTCGCCACCTTCTTCCGCACGCGACCCATCGGCCCCTTCGGATCGGAAGACGTCACCCTCGCCGGTGAGCTCACGGCCCGCGCCGCCCTCAGCATCGACAACGCCCGCCTCTACCACCGCGAGCACGAGACCGCCGTCATCCTCCAGCGCAGCATGCTCCCCCAGCACATCAGCCCGCCCCCGGGCATCGCCGTGGCCCACCGCTACCTTCCCGCGAGCGACGTCAACGAGGTCGGCGGGGACTGGTACGACGTCCTGTCCCTGGCCGGTGGCAGGGCGGGGCTGCTCATCGGCGACGTCATGGGGCACGGCATCGCCGCGGCCGCGGTCATGGGCCGGCTGTCCGCTTCCGTACGGGCCCTCGCGCGCCTGGACCTTTCGCCGGTCCAGCTCCTGCACCACTTGGAAGCCACCCTCGCCGACCTGGCCGAACCGATGCTGGCCTCCTTCCTGTACGTCGTCTGCGACCCGGCCACCGGGCACTGCACCGTCACCCGGGCGGGGCACCCGCCGCCGGCGCTCGCCCTTCCCGACGGCACGGTCCGGCTGTTGGACACCCCGCCCGGTGTTCCCCTGGGCGTCGGGGGAGTGGCGTTCACGCCCACCGAGATCGACGTGCCTCCCGGCAGCCTGCTCGTGCTCTACACCGACGGGCTGATCGAAGCCCGCGGCTGCGACATCGACGAGCGGCTTGCCGAGCTGACACGGCTGCTCGCGGATCCCCAGCGGCAGCTGGACCACGTGTGCGACTCGCTGATCACCCACCTCGTTCCGGCCGCGGCCGACGACGACATCGCGCTCCTGGTCGCCCGCGTCGGCGGCTAGGGGGTGTCTGACGGAGGTCCGCGGCGTCGCGGTGCCCGGCACGCACTCTCGCCGCACCGGCCGAAAGCCCAAGTACGTCCAGTACGGGGG
>NZ_JBEZLA010000114.1:0-10787 GCF_040651925.1 Streptomyces sp. NPDC048349
CCCCGTACTGGACGTACTTGGGCTTTCGGCCGGTGCGGCGAGAGTGCGTGCCGGGCACCGCGACGCCGCGGACCTCCGTCAGACACCCCCTAGAGCCCGCGGGTGACCGGATGTGATCCACGCCGCAGGCCGCCCGGGCAACCGGGTCGGGCGGCGCGGCCCTCTACGTTCCCGTGATGAGCCTGACGGGGACGCCCCTCTTCGCGACGGTGGTCGCCCTGACCGTGATCGCCGTCGTCCTGCCGCTGGCCGTGTGGAGCAGGGTGCGCGGCCCCGCCGCCGCACGGGTCGCGTGCCGCGCGCTGATGGTGGTGTTCGCCCAGGTCATGGCCGTCGCGCTGGTGTTCGTCGGGATCAACCGGGACATGAACTTCTACGCCTCCTGGGGCGATCTGCTGGGCACCGGCTCGTACGTCACCGCAGCCCCCGACCTCGGGCCCGACGGACTCGGCGGGAAGAAGACCGAGGCCGCGCCGAAGGTGCGCCAGGAGTTCCAGCCCGTCGAGGGCCTCGGCGGCCGGGTCCAGAAGACCGAGCTCGACGGCAAGATCTCCGGGGTCAAGGGCGACGTCATGGTGTGGCTGCCGCCCCAGTACGACGACCCGGCCTACAAGGACAAGAAGTTCCCCGTGGTCGAGCTGATCCCGGGCATACCGGGGACGGGCAAGTCCTGGTTCCAGGGGCTCAAGGCGCACGAGGTCCTCGAACCGCTCATGAAGAGCGGCAAGGTGCAGCCGTTCGTCCTGGTCTCGCCGCGCGCCATGCTGCTGGGCAACGCCGACACCGGATGCGCCAACCTCCCCGGCAAGGTCAACGCCGACAGCTGGTTCAGCGTCGACGTCCGCAAGATGGTCGTCGACAACTTCCGGGTCTCGCAGGAGGCCCGCACCTGGGGCGTGGCCGGATACTCGGCCGGGGCGTACTGCGCGGCCAAGCTGGCGATCAGCCATCCCGACCGCTACAGCGCCGCGGTCTCGCTGTCCGGCTACAACGACCCGGGGCAGGAGCCCTCCTCGCTGGTGGCGCAGGATCCGGAACTGCGCCGCACGCACAACCTGAAGCACGTGCTCCAGAGCGCTCCCACCCCGCCGGCGGTCTCGCTGTGGCTGTCGGGCGCCGAGCACGACGGCTACCTGTCCGGCACGGACCTGAAGGCGATCGCGAAGAGCCCGACCACGGTCCACGCCGAGAAGGTGACCGGCGGGCACAACCTCGACTCGTGGTCGAAGCAGCTGCCCCAGACCTTCGACTGGCTGAGCAAGACGGTCAAGGCGCCGTAGCGCACCGGGCCGTGCCTGCGTGCGTGCCTGCGTGCGTGCCTGCGTCCGCGCGTGCGTACCTGCGTCCGCGCGTGCGTACCTGCGTCCGCGCGTGCGTACCTGCGGCCGCGCGGCTACGCGGGACGGGAGGCGCCCGCCCAGGGCATGGAGTCGATCGGGGCCATCCGGACCGTGGACCCGGGACGCGGTGCGTGGATCATCTGGCCGTTGCCGATGTACAGGCCGACGTGGGTGACCCCGGAGTAGAAGAACACCAGGTCGCCGGGGGCCAGCTGGTCACGGGAGACGCGCCGGCCGGCGTTGATCTGGGTGTAGGTGGTGCGGGGGAGCGAGACCCCGGCCGCGCGCCAGGCCGCCTGGGTCAGGCCCGAGCAGTCGAAGGCGCCCGGTCCCGTCGCGCCCCAGACGTACGGCTTCCCGATCGCCCCGTGCGCGAAGGCCACGGCCCGTGCGGCGCGCGAGCCGTCCGACGGCGGCGGGGGCGCGGACTGCGGGCGGGCCGCGGGGGCTGCGGGGTCCGCGGGGGCTGCGGGGTCCGCGGGGGCCGCCGCACCGGAGCGGGCCTCGTACGCGGCGCGCTGCTCGGCGGTCAGTTTGGCCAGCAGCTGCTTGGCGGTGGCCAGCTTGCCCTCGATCTCCGCCTTGTGCTCGGCGAGTTCGTCGCGCTGCGCGCCGAGGTCGGCGAGCCGGTCGGCGGCCTGCTCCTTCAGCTTGCCGACCTCGTCGAGCCGGCGGCGGACGGTGCTGATCCCGGCGGCATTGCGGTCCCCGGCGCGAGAGATGAAGGAGGCCTGGGAGAGGTACTCCTGCGGGTCGGCCGCCAGGGCGAGCTGGACCGCGGTCCCCAGGGAACCCCTGCGGTACTGGGTGGCGGCGAGCGACCCGAGCGTGCCGCGGGCGGCGTTGAGCTGGTCGGTCTTGCGGGCGGTCTCGTCGCGCAGGCCCGTCAGCGCCCGCTCGGCCTCGTCGGCCTTCTGCTTCGCCCCGTTGTACCGCTCGGTCGCGGCCTCGGCCTCCTCGTACAGCCGGTCCACCTCGGCCTCGACCTGTGCGGGCGTGGGGCGGGGGTCGGCCTGGGAGGTGCCTTCGAAGGCGGTGGCGGTGGCAGCGCCCGCGAGCGCGAGGGTGGTGGCGGCGGTCCGTACGGTGCCGCCGGAAAGCGGGCGCTGCCTGGGCTTTCGATGACTGGCCACGAGGGCCTCACGTCCTTCCTCTCTCGGTGCTTGGAGGAGGACGCTAGACCCGCAGGTAACGGGCAGATGACGAGATGATCGCAAGTGTTCTGATGCGACCGCGGTTGGCCGCCCCGGACCGATGCGGATCAGTGCCAGAGGACGGCGATGAAGATATTTGCCATGGTCAGACCGCCCACGGCGCCGAACAGGCCCTTGTCCACCCGCTCCTCGTCCCGCTTGACGTAGACGAGGGCCAGGACCACGAAGAGGACGGCCAGCTTCACGCCGACCTTGACGTTGTTGACGGGGGAGCCGTCCATCTCGTTGAAGCCGACCAGGAGCACGCCGGTGACGAGCATGGTGAGCGCGCCGTGCAGCATGGCGGGCACGAACCGGGCGGTGCCCGCGCTCATCGCCTTCATCTGGGTCAGGAAGCCGCCGAGCAGTGAGGCGATCCCGATGATGTGCAGGCCGACGAAGACATCGATGAGTGCGTCCATGGCGTCGAGCGTACGGGCGGGCGGTGACGGGCCGGAGGGCGGCTCCCCTACGCCCGGAGACCGTACGAGAATCTCGTACGGTAGGGGGGTGTCCGTACCGTTTTTGCGTACAGTTGCTCCATGGCCGCCGAAGAGCTCCACCACCCCGACGCCTCCCGGATCGAACTGGTCGAGGTCCTGGCGGCCCTCGGACACCCCGTCCGGCTGGAGATCGTCCGGACGCTCGCCGGCTCCGGGGCCGAGGTCTTCTGCGGTGCCGTGGCCACCGGGCTCCCGCGCTCCACCGTCACCCACCACCTGCGCACCCTGCGTGAGGCCGGGGTGATCCGTCAGCGCCCCGAGGGCCGCAAGCTCTTCCTGACCCTGCGCCGCGAGGACCTGGAGCGGCGATTCCCGGGACTGCTGGCCCTGGCCGTCGGCGATTTTCCGGGCCCGGGACCGGCTGTCGGTCCCGCCCCCTAGACTCGGAATGCGATGAGCAGCCTCTTTGACGACAGTTTCCTGGCGGACCTCACCCCCTCCGACGAGGTCCCGCCGCCGCCCGAGGACCACGCCGCCCCGGAGCCGGGGGCGGACGACCTCTTCGGCGGCCGGTTCGACGTACCCATGACCGGGGACGCGTACTACCGGGACGGCGCACCCAAGCCCGTCATCGACCCGGCGGCGCTCCTGGACGGGCTGAACGAGCAGCAGCGCGCGGCGGTGGTGCACGCGGGCTCGCCGCTGCTCATCGTCGCCGGCGCCGGCTCCGGAAAGACCCGGGTGCTGACCCACCGCATCGGACACCTGCTGTCCGCGCGGAACGTCCACCCCGGCCAGATCCTGGCGATCACCTTCACCAACAAGGCCGCCGGCGAGATGAAGGAGCGCGTGGAGGGCCTGGTCGGCCCGCGCGCCAACGCCATGTGGGTCTCCACCTTCCACAGCGCGTGCGTCCGCATCCTGCGCCGCGAGTCCAAGCGGCTCGGCTTCACGTCCTCGTTCTCGATCTACGACGCGGCCGACTCGAAGCGCCTGATGGCACTCGTCTGCCGCGACCTGGACCTGGACCCGAAGAAGTTCCCGCCCAAGGCCTTCAACGCCAAGATCTCGAACCTGAAGAACGAGCTGATCGACGAGGACGCCTTCGCCGACCAGGCCGTCGACGGGTTCGAGAAGACGCTGGCCCAGGCGTACGCGATGTACCAGGGGCGGCTGCGCGAGGCCAACGCGCTCGACTTCGACGACATCATCATGACCACGGTCCACCTGCTCCAGGCGTTCCCGGACGTCGCGGAGCACTACCGGCGCCGCTTCCGGCACGTCCTGGTCGACGAGTACCAGGACACCAACCACGCCCAGTACACCCTCGTGCGCGAGCTGGTCGGCACCGGCTATCCGGACCTGCCCCCGGCCGAACTGTGCGTGGTGGGCGACGCCGACCAGTCGATCTACGCGTTCCGCGGCGCGACCATCCGCAACATCCTCCAGTTCGAGGAGGACTACAAGGACGCCACGACGATCCTGCTCGAGCAGAACTACCGCTCCACGCAGACGATCCTCTCCGCCGCCAACGCGGTCATCGAGCGCAACGAGAACCGCCGCGCCAAGAACCTGTGGACCGAGGCCGGCACGGGCGCGGTCATCACGGGCTACGTCGCGGACACCGAACACGACGAGGCGCAGTTCGTCGCCGACGAGATCGACCGGCTGACGGACGCCGGCGAGGCGAAGGCGGGCGACGTCGCGATCTTCTACCGGACCAATGCGCAGTCGCGTGTGTTCGAGGAGATCTTCATCCGGGTCGGGCTGCCCTACAAGGTCGTCGGCGGCGTCCGCTTCTACGAGCGCAAGGAGGTCCGCGACGTCCTCGCGTACCTGCGCGTGCTGGCCAACCCCGAGGACAACGTCCCGCTCCGGCGGATCCTGAACGTGCCCAAGCGCGGCATCGGCGAACGCGCCGAGGCGATGATCGACGCCCTCGCGATGCGCGAGAAGATCACCTTCCCGCAGGCGTTGCGGCGCGTGGACGAGGCCTTCGGCATGGCCGCGCGCTCGACGAACGCGGTGAAGCGGTTCAACGTGCTGATGGAGGAGCTGCGCACCATCGTCGACTCGGGCGCGGGCCCCGCGGTGGTGCTGGAAGCGGTGCTGGAGCGCACGGGCTACCTCGCCGAACTCCAGGCATCGACGGACCCGCAGGACGAGACGCGCATCGAGAACCTCCAGGAACTGGCCGCCGTGGCGCTGGAGTTCGAGCAGGCGCGGGACGAGGACAACCCGGGAACGCTGGCCGAGTTCCTGGAGCAGGTCGCCCTGGTGGCCGACTCCGACCAGATCCCGGACGAGGACACGGAGGGCACGGGCGTCATCACGCTCATGACCCTGCACACCGCCAAGGGCCTGGAATTCCCGGTGGTCTTCCTGACCGGCATGGAGGACGGGGTCTTCCCGCACATGCGGTCGCTGGGTCAGACCAAGGAGCTGGAGGAGGAGCGCCGCCTGGCGTACGTCGGCATCACGCGTGCGCGCGAGCGGCTGTACCTGACCCGCTCCTCGATGCGCAGCGCCTGGGGGACGCCCTCGTACAACCCGCCGTCGCGGTTCCTCGAGGAGATCCCGACGGAGTACCTGCAGTGGAAGCGGACGGGCGCGGCCCAGAAGCCGGCGGGACCGATCCGGGGCTCGGGCTCGCTCTCGGGCGGCGGGAAGGCGTCGTTCGGCACCTCGCCGGAGGCGTTCTTGTCCTCGTCGCGCACGAGGTCGGGGCCGTCCGGGTTCGCGACGCGCCGGGCCGCCGAGAAGCCGGTGATCGCCCTGGTGGTCGGGGACCGGGTGACGCACGACCAGTTCGGGCTGGGCACCGTCATGGAGGTCAAGGGGGCGGGCGCGGACGCGCAGGCCACCATCGACTTCGGCGACGACAAGCCGAAGCGGCTGCTCCTGCGCTACGCGCCGGTGCAGAAGCTGTGACGGCCGGTCAGGGGCGCAGTGGCCTGACGGCCGGTCAGGGCCCGACCGGCCGCTGAGGCCTGGACCGGGTGATGCCTCGGCCGCTCAGGCTGTGGCAGCCGAGAGCTGAGAGCCGAGCGCTGAGAAGCCGACCGCTGAGAAGCCGAGCGCTGAGAGCCGACCGCTGAGGACAGGGC
This sequence comes from Streptomyces sp. NPDC048349, assembly GCF_040651925.1. Lineage (NCBI taxonomy): Bacteria > Bacillati > Actinomycetota > Actinomycetes > Kitasatosporales > Streptomycetaceae > Streptomyces > Streptomyces sp. NPDC048349. The sequence continues at coordinate 6,084 of NZ_JBEZLA010000114.1, forward strand.
CGCTGAGGAGAGGGTCGCCTAGGACGGGTCCAGGCCGTGGCTGCGCAGCCACGCCAGGGGGTCGATCGCGGAGCCGCCGCCGGGCCGGACCTCGAAGTGGAGGTGCGGTCCGGTGGAGTTGCCCGAGTTGCCGGAGTACGCGATGACGTCGCCGGCCTTGACCTTGCCGCCGCGGATCTTGGTGCTGCTGAGGTGGCAGTACCAGGTCTCGGTCCCGTCGGGCGCGGTCACTATCGCCATGTTCCCGTAGGCGCTGTTGTACTGGGTGCGCACGGTGCCGTCGGTGGCGGCCATGACCGGGGTGCCGTAGCCGACCGGGAAGTCGATGCCGGTGTGCACGGACATCCACATCCCGCCGGCCTGGCCGAAGCTGGCGCTGAGGCCGTGCTGTGCGACCGGGATCGCGAACTTGGGGCGGGCCGCCTCCTTGGCCGCCGCCTCCTCCGCCTTCTTCTTCTTTTCCTCTTCCTGGCGCTGGCGCAGGTCGATGCGCTCCTGCGTGCGGCTCGCGCGGTCCGCGAAGTCGCCTGCGTCGGCGCTGAGCGCCGTCAGCTGGGTGTCGAGCTTGGTGTTCGCCGCCACGGGCTTCACCGAGGCCGGGTCGGGCGCGGCCATCGTGGTGGTGTCCTCGGCGGGCTTCTCCGCGCCGGTGAGCCCGCCGACGGACGCGGCCGCGACACCCGCGACACCCATCACGCAGGCGGAGGGCACGGCCACGGTCAGCAGGGCGGAACGCTTCGCCGGGGTGCGGCGACGGCTGCTGCCGCCGGCCTTGGCGCTGCCCTTGGTGTTGCCCTTCGCGGCGGTCCGGCGCGCGGCGCGCGGCACGGAGGGGGAGGTGACGGGCATGGCCTGGGTGGGGAGGTCGTGGACCTCGGGCACCGCGGACACCTCGTGCAGCTCGGCCGCCTCGTCGGTGACGAGCTCGAAGACCGCGGTCTCCTCGTAGGTCTCGCCGACGGAGTCCTGGGCCGGGATGTGGAGCTCGTAGGCGTAGTCCGGCGTGGCCGTCGGCGCCTGGTACGCGTACTCCTGTGCGTACTCCTGGTGCTGCGCGGGCTGCTGCTGGTACTCGTACGGGTTCTGCGTCTGGGGCTGCGCCTGGGTCTCCGTGACGGTGTTCCAGGCGGTGGCGTCGTACGCCCCGGTCTCAGTGCCGTAGCCCGGCATCGCCCAGTGCCCGGTCTGCTCGCCGGAGGTGTCGAAGCCGAAGGAGGCGGCCGGCTGGTAGTCGCCGTAGCCGGAGTGGTCCGTGCCGGTCGTGTGCCAGGCGCCGGAGTCCCACTGACCCGTGGAGTCCGCGGGCATGCCCTGGGACGGGATCGTGGACAGGTAGCCGTCCTGCGAGGTCCACGCCGTGGTGTCGTACGCGCCCGTCTCATAGGAGCCGTAGGCCGCGTAGTTGACCCCCTGGCCCTGCGTTTCATAGGAAACGTAGGTCGAGTCACCAGCGAAAGTGGTGGTGGCAAGGCCGTCATACCCGGGATCCGGGTACTGGCCCGGCGAGGGGCGGTCGTTCACCAACTTCTCTTTCGCCTCGGCATTGGGGCCTGGGTGGCCGGGGAACTCGGGGTTCACCGGAGGAGAGCAGTGGCGTGACTGTACCCGGCGGTTACTCGCAACGACAATCTTCGGAGGGTTTCCATGTCCCGGGAACCGGGCATTCGGCCCTCTTTCGGTCGCGTAAAGACGCAGCCTTGGCCTTGAGTTCGAAATTCGTTCGACTTCGGGTTGGCGGTTGGCTAGGCGACGGAGGCGGCCTCCGAGGTCTGGGCGGACGCCGCTCCGATCCCGTCGAGGACGCGCCGGACGGCCGCGATCACGGTGGGGTGCGCGGGCAGCGCGAGGTGTCCGATACCCGTGACCTGGACGTTCACCACGTGGAGGTCCGGATGCTCGATCCGCGCGGTTCCGGACGGCGACATGAGCGCGTCGAACTCGCTCCAGAACGCGACGCATCGAGTGGCGCAGCCGGGTGCGGGGGCGGCCAGCTCGGTCAGGACCTGGGAGCCGGGGCGCATCTGCCGCACCAGGGGGTGCGCGTCCATGAAGGGGGCGACCAGCGTGCCGGAGTGCGGGGTGCCGAGCGTGACGAGGGTCCGGACGCGGGTGTCGCCCCCCAGGCGCTGGACGTAGTACCGGCCGACCAGTCCGCCCAGGCTGTGCCCGACCAGGTCCACCCGCTCCTGCCCGGTCCGCGCGCACAGTTCCTCGACCCGCCGGGCGAGGTGGCGGGCCGTGACGCGCAGGTCGCGCGTGAAGGGCGAGTAGTTGTACGCCTCCACGTGCCGCAGGCCGTCCGCGCCGAGGGCGCGGCGCAGCAGGACGAAGACGGAGCGGTTGTCGGTGAACCCGTGCAGGAGCAGGACGGGCGGGCGTGTCGCGGGCGGGCCGGCGGTGACCTTCTCCTGGCACACTCCGGTGGGATACAGGAGAAGATGTCCGCCGAGCACGACCACCTCGAGCACGCCGGCCCGCAGCGCGGCGCCGAGCGTGGGTATCGAGAGTGCGGTGATCGAGAGCGCGGGAATCGACACGGGAATGGACAGCCCCAAGACGGCCTCCCCTGAGCCTTCTGGGACTGCGGCCGTGGCGCCACCGTGCCGTGCGGCTGGCGGCACGGTGGCGCAATGTTGTCCCGCGTGTGATTTCCCCCTCCTGGTTGACCGCGAAACGGCGGCGTGCGCGATGCTGTACTTAACGTTCGTTCACTCGGGAGGCAGTGCGATGGGTGTGACCGGTCCGATCCGTGTGGTGGTGGCCAAGCCGGGTCTCGACGGCCACGACCGCGGCGCGAAGGTGATCGCGCGGGCGCTGCGTGACGCGGGCATGGAGGTCATCTACACCGGCCTCCACCAGACTCCCGAGCAGATCGTGGACACCGCGATCCAGGAGGACGCCGACGCGATCGGCCTCTCGATCCTCTCCGGCGCCCACAACACGCTCTTCGTGCGCGTCCTGGAGCTGCTCAAGGAGCGCGAGGCGGAGGACATCAAGGTCTTCGGCGGAGGCATCATCCCGGAGGACGACATCGCCCCCCTCAAGGAGAAGGGCGTGGCCGCGATCTTCACCCCGGGTGCGACGACGACGTCCATCGTCGACTGGGTGCGCGCGAACGTCCGCCAGTAGCGGTCGAACCCCCCGCTCCCCCCTCCGCGAACGCCGACGAGGCTGAAACCTCCCTGCGGGCGGCATCCGGCACGTCCCGCCCCGCCCCGCCGCCGCCGAAGGCGGCAGAGCCGGGGCTTCGAGCGGCGCCGGTGGTCGAGGCGCGGGGCCGGGACGGAGTTGCGGGTCTTCGAGCTGCGCCGCCGTGCGAGGCGACGACGGGGCCTGGGGCAGGGTCCGGGGCCTTCGAGCTGCGCCGGAGGTCGAGGTGCGAGGCCGCGGCCGGGGCTCCGAGCCGGGCCGGGGCCCGGTCCGGTCCGGACCGGCGGCGTTCGCGCTTAGGCCGGGGACAGTTCCGTGAGCATCGTCTCGCGCAGGCGGAGGGTGGCCACCAGGCGCTGGAATGCCTCGGCCCAGTACGCGGCCGCGCCCCCCGCGGCGTCCGCCGGCTCCTGCGCCGCGGCGGTCAGTATCTCCAGCCGCCCGGCTTCCGCAGGATCGAGGCAGCGCTCCGCCAGCCCCATGACCCCGCTGAAGCTCCACGGGTAACTTCCCGCCTCCCGGGCGCAATCCAGCGCGTCCACGACCGCCCGGCCCAGCGCCCCCGCCCACGGCACCACGCACACCCCGAGCAGCTGGAACGCCTCCGAGAGTCCGTGCGCCCGTATGAACCGCGCGACCCACTCGGCCCGTTCCCCGTCCGGCAGGGTCTCCAGGAGCTTGGCGCGCTCGGCGAGCGAGGCCGTCCCCGGCCCGGCCGCCGGCGGTGCGGACGGCTCGCCCAGCAGGGCCCGCGACCAGGCCGCGTCGCGCTGGCGCACCGCCGCACGGCACCACGCCGCGTGCAGTTCCTCCCGCCAGGCCTCGCCCCCGGCCACCGGCAGCGCCACCATCTCCGCGGGGCCGAGCCCGCCGAACCGCTCCCGCCAGCAGGACAGCGGAGCCGCCTCCACCAACTGGCCCAGCCACCAGGCCCGTTCCCCCCGCCCGGCGGGCGGGTTCCTGACCACCCCGTCCCGCAGCATCCCCGCATCGCACTCCGTCGGCGGATTCACCCCCTCCGGACCCACGCAGGCCAGTGCGCGCTCCGCCATCCGCCCCGCCAGTGCCGATTCCGGCAGCGCCGACAGCAGCTCGGCGGCGGTCGCGCGGACATTGCGGCTGCGGTCGCCCAAGGCCGCCTCGAGGAACGGCTCGTCAGCCTGGGAGAGCCCCACCCGCAGCGAATCGAGGAACATCAGCCGGTCCTCGGCCCGCTCGGTGGTCCAGGTCGTCGCCAGCAGCCTCGGCGCGGCCGCCGCGTCGTGCGCGCGTACGGCACCGAGCAGCGCCACCCGCTCGGCGAACAGCCCCTCCTGCCAGAGCCGCTCCACCCCGGCCGGATCGGTCACGTCGGGCAGCTGCCCGGCCCCCGCGGCCCCACCCCGCAGGGCGAACCGCCAGTCCGGATTCAGCCGCGCCAGCCACATCCCCCTCGCCCCCGCCAGCGCGAGGGCCTGCGGCCTCACCGGGGGTCACGGCGGCCCCGGCGTCCTGGCCGGGGGCGGCTCCCCCCGCCCCGCTCCCGCCCCGGGCCTCCTCGGCGAGCCGCTCGGC
>NZ_JBEZLA010000115.1:0-10425 GCF_040651925.1 Streptomyces sp. NPDC048349
CCCGTACTGGACGTACTTGGGCTTTCGGCCGGTGCGGCGAGAGTGCGTGCCGGGCACCGCGACGCCGCGGACCTCCGTCAGACACCCCCTAGCCCTCGCCACTGGGGCTCCGCCCCGTACCCGCCCCTCCAACGCCGGCGAGGCTGGGTTTTGGCAGATGCAGCCTGGCAGGCAATTCCAGCCCCGCCGGCGTTTGAGGCGCGGGGGCTCGGGGGCAGCGCCCCCGCAACGGCGCCGCACGGGCACATCCAGCCCCGCCGGCGTTTGAGGCGCGGGGTACGGGGCGGAGCCCCGGGAGGCCCCAGCGGAGCCGAAACGGTCCGGTCGGAGCCCGGCATCCGCGAGGGGACTGCCCGCACCCGCGGACGCGAAAGGGCGGGATCAGTCGGACCCCCGGCCGACTGATCCCGCCCTTTCCCCCCCATGGCCACCGCCCCACCCCCGCAGGACGGCCCCCCGGCCATTGGTCTGTCAGGCGACGAGCTCCTCGAAGGACTCCGCCTCGTCGGCGCCGAAGCTCAGCGCCTCGTCCTCGCGCAGGCGCCGCAGCGAGCGCCAGATGCTCGACTTCACCGTGCCGACGCTGATCCCGAGGATCTCCGCGATCTCCGGGTCCGTGCGGCCCTCGTAGTAGCGCAGCACCAGCATCGTGCGCTGCGGCTCCGGGATCCGGGCCAGCGCCTGCCACAGCACCGCGCGCAGCTCCGTACCGCGCATCGCGTCGGTGTCCGAGGCCGTCTCCGGCAGTTCCTCCGTCGGGTACTCGTTCAGCTTGCGCCGGCGCCACGCACTGATGTGCAGGTTCGTCATCGTGCGGCGCAGGTACCCGCCCACGGCCGCCTTGTCGGTGATCCGGTCCCAGGCGCGGTACGTGGAGAACAGCGCGCTCTGCAGCAGGTCCTCGGCCTCGTGGCGGTCGCCGGTGAGGTGGAAGGCCGTCGCGTACAGGGCGGCCCGGCGCTCCTGGACGTACGCCGTGAACTCCGCCTCGGAGGTGGAGGACGGGGCGCCCTGTGCGGGAACCGCCTGGTACTGCTTCGCGTCAATGGCTACGACGTGTGCCGGCCGGGGCCGGGCTACCGCGACGTTACGGACACCCGCCCGGCGGTTCACATCGTGCAGCCGCGTGACAACCGCGCTGGTGGTGGTGCTGTGCAGCGTGTTCATCTCGCGCCCCCCGTCGTGGAGTCTGCTTCGGTCCGTCGCTGTGCTCCGGTTGTTGGTAGAAGCCTGCCCGGCCGACTTAACCGGGGTGTCCGCCGACTGTCACAGGCCTGTCACAGCGGCCTCCGGCAGACCGCCGCCGGATCGGCTGCCCCTGCCGGTCGAACTCCCGACTGCCGATGGGACAGAATGAGCCCGTGCCTTTCCTGTTGCTGATCGAGGACGACGACGCCATCCGCACGGCCCTCGAACTCTCCCTGTCTCGCCAGGGCCACCGTGTGGCCACCGCGGCGACGGGCGAGGACGGCCTGAAACTGCTGCGCGAGCAGCGGCCGGATCTGATCGTGCTGGACGTGATGCTGCCCGGGATCGACGGCTTCGAGGTGTGCCGGCGGATCCGCCGCACCGACCAGCTGCCGATCATCCTGCTCACCGCGCGCAGCGACGACATCGACGTCGTCGTCGGCCTGGAGTCCGGTGCCGACGACTACGTGGTCAAGCCCGTCCAGGGGCGGGTCCTCGACGCCCGCATCCGGGCCGTACTGCGCCGCGGGGAGCGCGAGTCCAGTGATTCGGCGAGCTTCGGCTCCCTGGTCATCGACCGCGCCGCCATGACGGTGACGAAGAACGGCGAGGACCTCCAGCTCACCCCGACCGAGCTGCGGCTGCTGCTGGAGCTGAGCCGCCGTCCCGGACAGGCGCTCTCCCGCCAGCAGTTGCTCCGCCTCGTCTGGGAGCACGACTACCTCGGCGACTCGCGGCTCGTGGACGCCTGCGTGCAGCGGCTGCGCGCCAAGGTCGAGGACGTACCGTCCTCGCCCACCCTGATCCGGACCGTCCGCGGGGTCGGCTACCGCCTGGACTCCCCGCAGTGATCCCGGCGCTGCTCGCGGGCCGGCGCTGGACCAGCCTGCGGCTGCGGCTCCTCATCGTGTTCGCCCTGGTCGCGCTGACGGCCGCGGTCTCCGCTTCGGGGATCGCGTACTGGCTCAACCGGGAGGCGGTCCTCACCCGCACCCAGGACGCGGCCCTCGGCGACTTCCGGCAGGAGATGCAGAACCGCGCCGCGGCGCTGCCCGCCGATCCGACGGCGCCGGAGATCCAGCGCACGGCGGAGCTGATGGCCGGCAGCAGCCCCGGCTACAGCGTGCTGCTGGTCCAGGAGGGCAAGGACGGCCAGGTGTCCGGGGCGGCCGGTCCCGACGCCTTCGGCCTGGGCGACGTACCGAAGTCCCTGCGGGACGCGGTCAACGACCGGCAGAAGACGACGGCTGCGAACGACGCCGAGTACCACATGTACTGGCAGCGCACGAAGCCCGGCGGCAATCCGTACCTGGTCGGCGGGACGCGCATCGTGGGCGGCGGGCTCACCGGCTACATGTACAAGTCGCTCGCCCAGGAGCGGGACGACCTGAACGCGCTGGCCTGGTCGTTGACGATCGCGACGGGCCTGGCGCTGCTCGGCTCCGCGCTGCTGGCGCAGGCCGCGGCCCGTACGGTGCTCAAGCCCGTGCAGCGGCTGGGCGACGCGGCGCGGCGGCTCGGCGAGGGCGAACTGGACCACCGGCTCGAGGTGTCGGGGACGGACGAACTCGCGGACCTGGCGCACACCTTCAACAAGACGGCGGAGGCGCTGGAGAAGAAGGTCGCCGACATGAGCGCGCGGGAGGAGTCGAGCCGGCGCTTCGTCGCGGACATGTCGCACGAACTGCGCACGCCGCTGACGGCGCTGACGGCGGTCGCCGAGGTGCTGGAGGAGGAGGTCGACGACCTCGATCCGATGATCGCACCGGCGGTGGCGCTGGTCGTCAGCGAGACGCGGCGCCTCAACGACCTGGTGGAGAACCTGATGGAGGTCACCCGCTTCGACGCGGGAACGGCCCGGCTGGTCCTGGACGACGTGGACGTCGCCGACCAGGTCACGGCGTGCATCGACGCGCGGGCCTGGCTGGACGCGGTCGAACTCGACGCCGAGCGGGGCATCGTGGCGCGGCTCGACCCGCGCCGCCTCGACGTGATCCTGGCCAACCTGATCGGCAACGCCCTCAAGCACGGCGGCTCGCCGGTGCGGGTGAAGGTGGTCGTGGAGGGGGAGTGGCTGGTGATCGCGGTGCAGGACAACGGACCGGGCATCCCGCAGGACGTCCTGCCGCACGTCTTCGACCGGTTCTACAAGGCGAGTGCCTCGCGGCCGAAGTCGGACGGGAGCGGGCTGGGCCTGTCGATCGCGGTGGAGAACGCGCACATCCACGGCGGTGACATCACCGCCGCCAACGGGCCCGGCGGCGGTGCGCTGTTCACGCTGCGGCTTCCGGTGGACGTGGGGAAGGTGATCGCGGGTGACCAGGATGCGTAGCACGCGCAGGGCGCGCAGTGCGCTGGCGGCGGGCTCGGCGGTGCTGGCCCTGACGGCCCTGCCCGGGTGCGGGATCCGGGCGACGACCGTGCCGGTGGACGTGGGCGCGGCGCCCTCGCGGGTGTCGTGCGACACCCCGGCGCAGCCGGGCGGGCAGGGCGGGGTGCAGGGGTTCCGGGCCACGGTGGAGCTGGTCTGCGGAGCGCAGCTGGTGGGCGTGGAGCGGATCGTTCCGGTGCCGGAGAAGCGGCCTCTGCGGGATCCGGTCGTCCTGGTCGTGCAGGCCTTGCTGGAGGTGCTGGAGAAGGCGCCGTCCGGGGAGGAGCGGGACGCCGGGTTCACGACCGGCGTGCCGACGGGGCTCACGGCGGGAGCGCCGCGGCCGGGTGATCCGGCGGGCACGGTGCGGCTGAGCCGCAAGCCGGAGGATCTGCCGCCGGTGGCGCTGTCGCAGATCGTGTGCACGCTGGCGGGCAGCGAGGCGGTGTCGGCGGGGCCGGGGCCGGTGGTCCTGGGCGGGCCGAACGCGGATCCGCCGCGGGCGTGGGAGTGCACGGAGGCGGTCCGCTCCCGCCCGGAGTCGGTCCCGACCCTGGGCGAAATCGTCCGCCCCACACCCACCCCGTCGTAAGCGCCGACGGCGGCCCGGCCATTGGCGCGGTGGGGGGAGTGCCCCGGGCAGCGGCAGCGGCAGCGGCAGCGGCTGCGGCAGCGGGACGGCGACGGCCCCCCGAGCGGGAGCTCGGGGGGCCGACGGCAGCGCGGTGGCGGGCGTCCGGCTCCGCCGGGTCCGGCCGGGGACCGGCGGACCGGGACCGGCGGACCGGGACCGGCGCCGCCGGGACCACGGCGCCCGGCCGGGCCGCCGGACGGAGTCCGGCGCAGCGGCCCGAAGCCGGGGAGGCCCGCCAGGGCCGAGCCGTGCGAGGGGCGCAGGGAAAAATCAGATGCCTGCGGCGGCCGCGAGGTCCTTCTTGATGGCGTCCAGGACCTCCTGGCCCCGCGCGCGGGCCGGCGCCAGGTCGGCGGGCTCGGTCACCGGGACCACGACCTCCAGGTAGCACTTCAGCTTCGGCTCCGTGCCCGACGGCCGCACGATCACGCGGGCCTTGTACGCCCCGTCGAGGTAGTACCGCAGGCCGTCCGTCGGCGGGAGCGACTCCGTGCCCCGGGTCAGGTCCTCCGCCGAGACGACCCGCAGCCCCGCGAGGGAGGCCGGCGGCTCCGCCCGCAGCGCGGCCATCGCCGAGGCGATGACCGACAGGTCCGAGACGCGGACCGACAGCTGGTCGGTGGCGTGCAGCCCGTGGGCCATCGCCAGGTCGTCCAGCAGGTCGGTCAGGGTACGGCCCTGCTCCTTGAGCTCCGAGGCCAGCTCGGCCACGAGCAGGGCGGCGGTGACGCCGTCCTTGTCGCGGACGCCCTCGGGATCCACGCAGTAGCCGAGCGCCTCCTCGTACCCGTAGCGCAGCCCCTGGACGCGGGCGATCCACTTGAAGCCCGTCAGGGTCTCCTCGTGGCCGACGCCCGCCGCCTCCGCGATCCGGCCCAGGAGGCTGGAGGAGACGATCGACTCGGCGAAAACGCCCTGTGCGCCCTTGTGCACCAGGTGCGCCGCCAGGAGCGCGCCCACCTCGTCACCGCGCAGCATCCGCCAGCCGGAGCCGGCGGACTCGTCCGGGACGGCCACGGCGCAGCGGTCCGCGTCCGGGTCGTTGGCGATCACGATGTCGGGGCGGACCTCGGCGGCCTTGGCGAAGGCCAGGTCCATCGCGCCCGGCTCCTCCGGGTTGGGGAAGGCCACCGTCGGGAAGGCCGGGTCCGGCTCCGCCTGCTCGGCGACGAGCACCGGCTCCGGGAAGCCGTGCCGGGCGAAGGCCGCCGTGACGACGTCCTTGCCGACGCCGTGCATGGCCGTGTAGACGGTCCGCACGCCGCGGGGGGACCCGGGGCTCAGGACGGAGTCCGTACGGGCCAGGTAGGCCTCCAGGACCTCCTCGTCGAGCTGCAGCCAGCCGTCCGCCGGGCGGGGCACGGAGGCGAGCGTCTCGACGCGGGCGATGTGCCCCGCGATCTCGGTGTCCGCCGGGGAGACGATCTGCGAGCCGTCACCGAGGTAGACCTTGTAGCCGTTGTCCCGGGGCGGGTTGTGGCTCGCGGTCACCTCGACGCCGGCGACGGCGCCCAGGTGCCTTATGGCGTACGCGAGGACGGGCGTCGGCAGCGGGCGGGGCAGGACGGCCGCGCGCAGTCCGGCGCCGGTCATCACGGCCGCGGTGTCGCGGGCGAAGTCGGCCGACTTGTAGCGCGCGTCGTAGCCGACGACGACCAGGCCGCCGTCGTGGCCCTGGGCCTTCAGGTAGGCCGCGAGGCCCGCCGCGGCCCGGATGACCACGGAGCGGTTCATCCGCATCGGGCCCGCGCCGATCTCGCCGCGCAGCCCGGCGGTGCCGAACTGCAGGGTGCCGGAGAACCGGGCCGCGAGCTCCGCCGTGTCGCCCGCCTCGATGAGCGCGCCGAGCTCGGCCGCCGTCTCCGGGTCCGGGTCCTCCGCCAGCCAGGCCTGGGCCCGGGTGATCAGGTCGTCCTGTTCCTGCACTACTTCCGCCTTGTCTCTCGTACGGTGCCGGTTCCCCTGGCCGTGCCTGTGCCGTCTCAGATGCGGGCGAGGACCTGGGTCAGCAGCTTGCCCATGCGCGCGGCCGAGTCACGGCCGGCCTGGAGCACCTCTTCGTGGTTCAGGGGCTCGCCGGAGATGCCCGCCGCCAGGTTGGTGACCAGGGAGATGCCCAGCACCTCGGCGCCGGCCTCACGCGCGGCGATGGCCTCGAGCACGGTGGACATGCCGACAAGGTCGGCGCCCATGACGCGGATCATGTTGATCTCGGCCGGGGTCTCGTAGTGCGGGCCGGGGAACTGCACGTAGACGCCCTCTTCGAGGGTCTCGTCGATGTCCTTGCACATCGCGCGCAGGCGCGGCGAGTACAGGTCGGTGAGGTCCACGAAGTTCGCGCCGACGATCGGCGAGGTGGCCGTGAGGTTGAGGTGGTCGCTGATCAGGACCGGCTGGCCGGGCTTCATGCCCTCGCGCAGACCGCCGCAGCCGTTGGTCAGCACGACGGTCTTGCAGCCGGCGGCGACGGCGGTGCGCACGCCGTGGGCGACGGCGGCCACGCCGCGGCCCTCGTAGTAGTGGGTCCGGCCGAGGAAGAGCAGCGCGCGCTTGTCGCCGATCTTGTACGAGCGGATCTTGCCGCCGTGGCCCTCGACTGCGGGGGGCGGGAAGCCGGGCAGCTCGGTGACCGGGAACTCGGCCTCGGGGGCGCCGAGCGCCTCTGCGGCGGGGGCCCAGCCGGAGCCCATGACGAGGGCGACATCGTGGGATTCCACGCCGGTCAGCTCGCGGAGGCGGGCGGCTGCGGCGTCGGCGGCGGCGAAGGGGTCGGTAACAGATGCGTTCACGCGGAAGAGCGTAGCCGCTCATTGCCTACGCGCGTAGATGGCACAGCTCACGGTGTTCGGATCGTTGCCTTGTCGTTTCCGCCGAATCGTCCCCGGCAGGTCCGCCGGGCCGGGCGGGACCGGAGCGCCGCAGGGGCCCCGGGTCCGCAGCCGCTCAGCAGGGACGCTTGCGCAGTTCCATCACGTAGTCGTGCGGAGCGCCCGCGGACTCGGCGGCGTCGGCGATCTCGCCCAGGTAGCGCGCCGAGGGCAGGCCGCCCTCGTAGCCGTTGAGGACGTACACCCAGGCCGCCTCCTCGCCGTCCAGCGTGTGCACGCGCACCCGCATCCGGCGGTAGATGTCGAGCCCGACGCCCTCCCAGCGGTCCATCGAGTCCTCGTCGAGCGGCGCGATGTCGTACAGGGCGACGAAGACCTGGTGGCGCGGGGCTTCGACGATCGTCGCGAGTGCGCCCTCCCAGCCCATCTGCTCGCCGCCGAAGGTCAGCCGCCAGTCGTTGATCCAGCCCGTGCCGCGCAGCGGCGAATGAGGTGCGCGGCGCGTCATCAGCCGCGGGTCGAGGTTGCCGGCGTACGCGGCGTAGAGCGACATGAGGTCGAGGGTACGGGAGGGGCGGCCGTGGCCGCGCTCCCGGCCGTACACGGAGCCTCCGTCCCGGATGGCGGGACCGTGCGCGAAGCACCTTGAAGCGTGCGGGACAATGGGGCACGGAATGCATCCCCCGGGGAGACCCCCCGGAACACCGGCCGGGGCGGCAGCCGGCCGGGTAGACGTGAGGCGGACTTTTCGTGACCCGGATCGTGATCATCGGCGGCGGACCCGGCGGGTATGAGGCGGCCCTGGTGGGGGCCCAGCTCGGCGCGGAGGTGACCGTCGTGGACTGCGACGGCCTGGGCGGGGCCTCGGTCCTGACCGACTGCGTGCCCTCCAAGACGCTCATCGCGACCGCCGAGGTCATGACGACCTTCGACTCGTCGTACGAGGAGCTCGGCATCGTCGTCGCGGACGACACCCCGCACATCGAGCAGGCCGCGCGCGTCGTGGGCGTGGACCTCGGCAAGGTGAACCGCCGCGTCAAGCGCCTGGCCCTCGCCCAGTCGCACGACATCACCGCCTCCGTGACCCGGGCCGGCGCCCGCGTCGTACGGGGCCGCGCCAAGCTCGGCGGCCCGCAGGGCATCGACGGCACCCGTGACGTCATCGTCACCGCCGCCGACGGCACCGAGACGATCCTGACCGCCGAGGCCGTGCTGATCGCGACCGGCGGCCACCCCCGCGAGATCCCGGACGCCCAGCCCGACGGCGAGCGCATCCTGAACTGGACGCAGGTCTACGACCTGGACGAGCTCCCCGAGGAGCTCATCGTGGTCGGCTCCGGCGTCACCGGCGCCGAGTTCGCCGGCGCGTACCAGGCCCTCGGTTCCCGCGTCACGCTCGTCTCCTCCCGCGACCGCGTGCTGCCGGGCGAGGACCCCGACGCGGCCGCCGTCCTGGAGGACGTGTTCCGGCGCCGCGGCATGAACGTCATCGGCCGCTCCCGCGCCGAGTCCGCCAAGCGCGTCGGCGACCGGGTCGAGGTCACCCTCTCGGACGGCCGGGTGCTGACCGGTACGCACTGCCTGATGGCGGTCGGCGCGATCCCGAACACCAAGGACATGAACCTGGAGGAGTCCGGGGTCCGGCTCAAGGACTCCGGGCACATCTGGACCGACAAGGTCTCGCGTACGTCCGCGCCCGGCGTCTACGCCGCGGGCGACGTCACCGGCATCTTCGCGCTGGCCTCCGTCGCGGCCATGCAGGGCCGCATCGCGATGTACCACTTCCTGGGCGACGCGGTGGCCCCGCTGAACCTCAAGACGGTGTCCTCGAACGTCTTCACCGACCCCGAGATCGCGACCGTCGGCTACACCCAGGCCGACGTGGACGCCGGCAAGATCGACGCCCGCGTCGTGAAGCTGCCGCTGCTGCGCAACCCGCGCGCCAAGATGCAGGGCATCCGGGACGGCTTCGTGAAGCTGTTCTGTCGCCCGGGCACCGGGATCGTGGTGGGCGGCGTGGTGGTCTCCCCGCGCGCGAGCGAGCTGATCCACCCCATCTCGATCGCGGTCGACAACAACCTGACGGTCGAGCAGATCGCAAACGCGTTCACCGTGTACCCCTCCCTGTCGGGTTCGATCGCCGAGGTGGCCCGCCAGCTGCACACGCGGAAGGCCGGCGGCGAGGCCTGATCGGCCCCCAACCGCCCCGGCCCGCAAGGGGGTTGGGGCGGCATGCCGTCGCGTGGCGGGATGTTCACCCAGGCCTCGGCCCGCGTATACCACTAGTCGCCCCGCCATATGGACAACTTCGGTATTCCGGCGCAAGGAGCTGAAAGCAGACGGTCGTTGGGGTTACTGTCAGTTTCGTGTTCGCTGCAGAACGTCGCCAATTGATCCTCGAAATGGTGCGGGCCAACGGAGCGGTGTCGCTCCGGGAGCTCGCCCGCGTCGTCCAGACCTCCGAAGTGACCGTACGGCGGGACGTGCGGGCACTGGAGGCAGAAGGACTCCTCGACCGCCGGCACGGCGGTGCGGTCTTGCCGGGCGGTTTCACGCGGGAGTCCGGCTTTCCGCAAAAGTCCCATCTCGCGACGGCGGAGAAGACCGCCATCGCCGATGTCGCGGCCTCCCTCGTCGAAGAGGGCGAGGCCGTCGTCGTCGGCGCGGGCACCACGACCCAGGAGCTGGCCCGCCGGCTCGCCCGGGTGCCCGGACTGACCGTCGTCACGAATTCGCTCCTCGTGGCCCAGGCGCTGGCCCATGCCAACCGGGTCGAGGTGGTGATGACCGGCGGCACGCTGCGCGGGTCCAACTACGCCCTCGTGGGCAGCGGGGCCGAGCAGTCCCTCCAGGGGCTCCGGGTGTCCCGGGCCTTCCTGTCGGGCAGCGGCCTGACCGCCGAGCGCGGCCTGTCGACGTCCAACATGCTGTCGGCGAGCGTCGACCGGGCGCTGGTCCAGGCGGCCGCGGAGGTGGTCGTCCTGGCGGACCACACGAAGCTCGGCACCGACACCATGTTCCAGACGGTGCCGACGGACGTGATGACCCGCCTGGTCACGGACGAGCCCCCGCCCCACGACGACCGCGCCGCCACGGAACTGCAGGCGCTGGCGGACCAGGGCGTGCAGATCACCGTGGCCAGCGCCGGCATCGCCTCCGGCGGCGGCGACGGCATGGCGGGCCGCCGCCCACGCCGCGACTCGCCCCTCCCGGTCCAGCGCAGGGGCGGCCCGACGGCCCAGCTCCGCAGCGCCTCGCCCCTCTCGGACCCGGGCGAACGCGAGCGCGCGAGGGTGGCCGACATGCGGCGGCGCTAGGGGGTGTCTGACGGAGGTCCGCGGCGTCGCGGTGCCCGGCACGCACTCTCGCCGCACCGGCCGAAAGCCCAAGTACGTCCAGTACGG
>NZ_JBEZLA010000116.1:0-10146 GCF_040651925.1 Streptomyces sp. NPDC048349
ATCGGCGCGGTGTTCCAGGTGATGAAGGAACGGGCGGTGCGCCAGGTGCCGTCGGCGTTCTTGGTGCCGGGGTTGCCCAGGTCCAGCTCGGTGTCCGCGGACCAGTCGACGGTCTCGCCCTGCTGGACGTAGGTGTCGAAGAGGTTCCCGAGGGTGGAGGTCGAGGGGTCGACCGTCACCGGGTACTTCGTGGCCGGGTCCGCGAGGAACTTCTCGTCCGGGGTGATGACCAGGTCCACGCCGCCCTTGGTCTCGACGACCTTCATGGCGACCTTGGCCCGCCGGGTGTGCTCACCCGAGACCTCGTCCACCGTCGCGTCCCACATCACCGGCGCCGGCATGGTCGCGGTCTTGTTCGACTTCTCGTCGGTGAAGAGCACACTGCCGTCGGCCTGCGCGGCGACCTTCAGACCCTTGGTCTTGAGGGGAAGCGTGTACGAGAAGCCCGCAGCAGGCTTCGCCTTCACCTCGACGAACTGCTCGAAACCGGTACGGGTCGCCTCGACGACCACGTCCGCACCCGGCACGGCGTCCACGTACCTGGCACGGGTGCCGTCCAGCTCGGGCTTCGGCAGACCACCGCGCCACTGCAGCGCGATCTGCTGGTCACCCTCGCCCAGCGTCACCAGATCCGTCGCCGGGGCGGCCTGGGCCGCCTTCAGCGAAGCGGCCTTCGCACCCGACTTGCCCGCGAGCTTCAGGCCCCTCGGGTGAGCCTTCGACGCGACCGAACCGTCCACCTGTGCGGCCAGCTCGACGTCCACGTCACGCCACTCGCCGGTCGCCGCATCACGGAACCGGACCGGACCGGCGAAGACCTCGGAGGTGAGCGAACCGTCCTTGTTCACCCACGTCGTCGAGGTCTCCGTGCGCTCCGAAAGCGCCTCCACCCGCTTCCCCGACAGGCGCGCCGCCACACGGGCGGACGGGATGTCCGCCGCCGAGGTGGCGGTCGGCTTCTCGGCCGTGGCGGCGGCCTTCGCCACGGCCTTGGCCTCTGCCGCCATCGCGGCGCTGGTGCCGTCCAGCAGCGTGACGCCCAGGGCCAGGACGAGTCCGCCTGCGATGTGCCGCAGACTCCTCCCGGTCCAGGGCCGCCCGCGCTCCTCCGGAGCGGGAACGTGTATCTCCATGCTTCCCCGGTCTCTTGTGCTTCCTGCGTTCTTCTCGCGCCGCAGGCCGCGGCGCGAGAGTGAACGTAACGGAGGCCAAAGGGCCCAAAGGGGCATCAAGATCCCAGATTCGGAATGGCGTGTTCCAATTGGAATCTGTGATTCCAGTCACATTTCCGGGTCGTGAACCCGCTCGGGCTGCTCGCTGCCGGGGTGGACGGAGAGCACGCCCTACGAGCTGCGCGGGCCCGGCAGCCGACCCGGCAGCCGACCCCGCCCCACCCGTGCCGCGATGGGGCACACTGGAGGTTTGGCCGCCCGCGCCCGGGTGGGCCACCCATGTCTGAAAGGGACGTTCGTGAACGGGCCTCTCATCGTCCAGAGCGACAAGACACTCCTCCTCGAGGTCGACCACGAGCTCGCCGGAGCCGCGCGGCGTGCCATCGCACCCTTTGCCGAGCTGGAGCGGGCTCCCGAGCACATCCACACCTACCGGATCACCCCGCTCGGGCTGTGGAACGCCCGGGCCGCCGGGCACGACGCCGAGCAGGTCGTCGACGCCCTCGTCGAGTTCTCCCGCTATCCCGTCCCGCACGCGCTGCTCGTGGACGTCGCCGAGACGATGGCCCGCTACGGCCGGCTCACCCTCTCCAAGCACCCCGTGCACGGACTGGTCCTGACGAGCACCGACCGGCCCGTGCTGGAGGAGATCCTGCGGTCCAAGCGGATCACCCCGCTCGTCGGGGCGCGGCTCGACGCCGACACCGTGGCCGTGCACCCCTCCGAGCGCGGCCAGATCAAGCAGACGCTGCTCAAGCTGGGCTGGCCCGCCGAGGACCTCGCCGGGTACGTCGACGGCGAGGCCCACGCGATCGACCTGGCCGAGGACGGCTGGGCGCTGCGCCCCTACCAGCAGCAGGCCGTCGAGGGGTTCTGGCACGGCGGCTCCGGTGTGGTCGTGCTGCCCTGCGGCGCGGGCAAGACGCTGGTGGGCGCCGGGGCCATGGCGAAGGCCAAGGCGACCACGCTGATCCTGGTCACGAACACCGTCTCGGCCCGCCAGTGGAAGCACGAGCTGGTCAAGCGGACCTCGCTGACGGAGGAGGAGATCGGCGAGTACTCCGGAACCCGCAAGGAGATCCGGCCCGTCACGATCGCCACCTACCAGGTCCTGACGACCAAACGGAAGGGCGTCTACCCCCACCTGGAGCTGTTCGACTCCCGCGACTGGGGCCTGATCGTCTACGACGAGGTGCACCTGCTGCCCGCACCGGTCTTCAAGTTCACCGCCGACCTCCAGGCCCGCCGGCGCCTCGGCCTGACGGCCACGCTCGTGCGCGAGGACGGGCGGGAGTCGGACGTCTTCTCGCTGATCGGGCCGAAGCGGTTCGACGCTCCGTGGAAGGAGATCGAGGCGCAGGGCTACATCGCGCCCGCCGACTGCGTCGAGGTCCGGGTGAACCTGACGGAGTCGGAGCGCCTCGCCTACGCGACCGCCGAGACCGAGGAGAAGTACCGCTTCTGCGCGACGACGGCGACGAAGCGCAAGGTCACCGAGGCGCTGGTGCGCAAGCACCAGGGTGAGCAGACGCTGGTCATCGGCCAGTACATCGACCAGCTGGACGAGCTGGGCGAGCACCTGGACGCGCCCGTCATCAAGGGCGAGACCTCCAACGCGCAGCGCGAGAAGCTCTTCGACGCGTTCCGCGAGGGCGAGATCAGCGTGCTGGTCGTGTCGAAGGTCGCGAACTTCTCGATCGACCTGCCCGAGGCGACGGTCGCCATCCAGGTGTCGGGTACGTTCGGCTCCCGCCAGGAGGAGGCCCAGCGGCTGGGCCGCGTCCTGCGGCCGAAGGCGGACGGCCACGAGGCGCGGTTCTACTCGGTGGTCGCGCGCGACACCATCGACCAGGACTTCGCGGCGCACCGCCAGCGCTTCCTCGCCGAACAGGGCTACGCCTACCGGATCATGGACGCGGACGAGCTGCTGGCGAACGACTGAGCCGGTCACGCTCCACGCGCCCGGACCTCCCGCGGGCGGGACCGGGCGCGGGCGGGACCGGGCGCGGGCGGGACCGGGCGCGGGCGGGACCGGGCGCGCCGCACGCCGCACCGGCGCGGGCCTGCGGGCCCCGGGCGGACGGGACCGGGCCCGGCGGCCGGTCAGCGGCGTATGACGCCCGCGTCCTCGGCGTACTCGCCCAGGACGACGACGCTCACGGCGGCCGCGGCGAAGACCTTGGCGGCCCGCAGGACGCCGCCGAAGCCGTGGCGCGGACGGAAGTCGGAGGTGGCGGTGGCGCCGCGAGGGACGCCGCCCTGGACCGGGGTGAAGGTTGCGGTGCTCATGTGTCCATGGTCCGTTTCCGCCCGCGCCCCGGCATCGCCCCAGGGGCGGAACCTCCTGGCCCCGCGGGTCCTCCTGCGGGCCCATGCTCACCCCTAGTGGCCCTGCCCGAAGTCTCACACCCCTGGGTATGACACCCGTTCGGAGGTACCGGCCGGGTCCGCCCTGCAGGCGGGGCCTGCGGTCCCCCAATCCGTTCGCGCGCCCCTGCCGCGATGACTACACTCACCGCTCTTGCCGCCTCCCGCCGCACCACCGGGGAGAGCCGCCCACCGCACGGAAACCGGTGGGCCATCTGTTCCGTACCCAGCAGCTGGAGGCAGTCCCGTGCCCGCGCACGCCCCCGAATCCGACCCGCTCGCGCGCGAACGCGCGCACCTGACCGCCTCCCGCGCCGCGCTCCGCGCCATGCGCGAGGACGTGGAGTCCCTCGACATCCGCGACGTCACCGCGAACTGGGTCAACGCGATCGTCCTCCAGGCCCAGATCGACGACCGGATCAAGGCCCTCGCCGACCTCGCCCACACCCCCCTGTTCTTCGGGCGGCTGAACTACCTGCACGCGCCCGGCGCGGAGCTCGCCGAGGGTGCGCAGGGCGAGCAGTTCTACATCGGCCGCCGCCACGTCCACGACGCCGACGGCGATCCGATGGTCATCGACTGGCGCGCGCCCGTCTCCCAGCCGTTCTACCGGGCCTCCAAGACCGACCCGCAGGACATCGCGTTGCGCCGCAGGTTCGGCTACACCGGCGGCGAGCTCACGGCGTACGAGGACGAGCACCTCTCCGACCCCTCCGAGGCGGCCGCGGTCAGCAAGCTGCTCCAGCAGGAGATCGAGCGCCCGCGCGTCGGCCCCATGCGGGACATCGTCGCGACGATCCAGCCCGAGCAGGACGAGATCGTCCGCTCCGGCCTGTCCGGCTCCGTGTGCGTGCAGGGCGGCCCGGGCACCGGGAAGACGGCGGTCGGCCTGCACCGGGTGGCGTACCTGCTGTACGCGCACCGCGACCGGCTCGCCCGCACCGGCACCCTCGTCATCGGACCGAACCGCTCCTTCCTGCACTACATCGAGCAGGTCCTGCCCGCCCTGGGCGAGTTGGAGGTCAAGCAGGCCACCGTCGACGACCTGGTGGTCCGCGAGGGCCTGGAGGTACGCGGCACGGACGCGGCCGAAACCGCCGTGGTCAAGGGCGATGCCCGGATGGCCGAGGTGCTGCGCCGGGCCCTCGATTCCCACGTCGCGCAGCCGGCCGAGGCGCTGATGGTGGTGCGCGGTTCGCGCCGCTGGCGGGTGCCCGCGTACGAGATCGCCGAGATGGTCGAGGAGCTGCAGAAGCGCGACATCCGCTACGGGGCCGCCCGCGAGGCGCTCCCGCAGCGCATCGCGCACGCGGTCCTGGTCCGGATGGAACAGGCGGGGGAGGCGCCGGACGACCGCGTGCAGGACGCGGTGGCGCGCAACACCGCCGTGAAGGCGGCGGTCAAGGAGATCTGGCCGCCGGTCGACCCGGCGAAGCTGGTGCTGCGCCTGCTGTCCGACCCGGACTTCCTCGCAGCGCACGCGCAGGACGTCCTGACGGCGGACGAGCAGAAGCTGCTGCTGTGGCCGAAGCCGTTCAGGAGCGTCAGGTCGGCGAAGTGGTCGGCGGCCGACCTGGTGCTGATCGACGAGGCGGCCGACCTGGTGGAGCGGACGCCTTCGCTGGGCCATGTCGTCCTCGACGAGGCGCAGGACCTGTCGCCGATGCAGTACCGGGCAGTGGGGCGGCGCTGCACGACGGGCTCGGCGACGGTGCTCGGCGACCTGGCGCAGGGCACCACGCCGTGGGCCACGCGCAGCTGGGACGAGGCGCTGGCGCACCTCGGGAAGCCGCGGGCGGTGGTGGAGGAGCTGACGGCGGGCTTCCGCGTGCCGCGCGAGGTGATCGCGTACGCGTCCCGGCTGCTGCCGTCGATCTCGCCGGGGCTGGCTCCGGTCTCCTCGGTCCGTGAGACGCCGGGGTCGCTGCGGATCGCCGAGGTGGCGGACCTGACGCCGGCGGTGGTCGAGGCCTGCCGGGCCTCGCTGGTCCACGAGGGGTCGGTCGGGCTGATCACGGCGGACGCGCGGGTGCCGGTCCTGGCGGAGGCCCTGCGGGGGGCGGGGCTGGCGTACCTGGCTCCCGGCGAGGAGACGACGGCGGAGTCCCGGCTGACCCTGGTGCCGGCCTCCCTGGCCAAGGGTCTGGAGTACGACTACGTCGTGCTGGACGAGCCGGCCGCGATCGTCGACGGCGAGCCGGACGAACGGACCGGGCTGCGCCGCCTGTACGTCTGCCTCACCCGAGCGGTCTCGGGCCTGGCCCTCGTGCACGCGGCCCCGCTCCCGGCCGCCCTGTCCTGACGTGCGGGTCCGCTGCCGGGGCTGCGCCCCGGACCCCGCGCCTCACACGCCGGCAGGACCGGAATGCGTGTGAGGCGCGGGGGTTCGGGGGGCAGCGCCCCCCGACAGCGGCGCCGCGCCGGTCAGTCCAGCGCGGCCCGCCACTCGGCGACGGCCTCCGCCGAGACGGGCCGGCCCCACCCGGAGGGCCGGGCCGCGCCGCCGATGTGGAACGCGTCGATCCCCCCCTCGCGCAGCATCGGCAGGTGCGACAGCGCCAGCCCCCCGCCGACCAGGATCCGCGGCGCGTACCCCGGCTCCCCCCGCCGCGCGGCCCCCGCTTCGGCCAGCAGCACCGGCATGCCCTCGTCGACCCCGGCCGCCGAGCCCGCCGTCAGGTAGGTGTCCAGACCGGGCAGGTCCGCCACCGCCTTGCGCAGGCCCTCGCGGTCCGCCGCGCGGTCGATCGCCCGGTGGAAGGTCCAGCGGCAGCCGTCCAGTTCCGCCAGCACCGCCCGGGCCGCCGCCAGGTCAGGGGTCCCGTCCGGGTTCAGGAACCCGAGGACGAACTCCTCCGCCCCCTCCGCCCGCAGCTCCCGCGCCGCGTCCACCAGCCCGGAGACCTCGCCCGCCGCGAACCCGTCCGCCTTGCGGATCATGACCCGCAGCGGGATGTCGACCGCCGCCCTGATCGCCGCGAAGGTCTCGCGCGGCGGGGTGAGCCCGTCGGCGGCCATGTCGGTGACCAGCTCGAGCCGGTCCGCCCCACCGGCCTGGGCCGCGATCGCGTCCTGCGCGTCGAGGGCGATCACCTCCAGGAGCGCACGGTTGCTCATTCGATCCCATCCTTCGAGAAGCTGAACGAAATAGGTCTGGTGAAAATAGGTCTAGTCCAATATCAAGAGTACGGGCCTCCGCCCGCGCTCCACCAGCACCCGCACGCCACCCCCACAATGTGCGCATGGACACAGGCACCCCGCACACCGACACCGCGGCCCTCCGCGCCCGCTGGCACGCGGCCGCCACCGCCGCCGGCGCCGCCGCCGACCGGGACCCCGCGCCCTACGCCGACCGCCTGCTCGCCGCCTGGGCGGAGCCGCAACGCCGCTACCACACCACCGCGCACCTGGCCGACGTACTGGCACGGATCGACGTACTGGCGGAGCACGCCGCCGACCCCGCCGCCGTCGAGCTGGCCGCCTGGTTCCACGACGCCGTCTACCGCCCCGACCGCTCCGAGAACGAGGAACGCAGCGCCGCCCTCGCCGAGCGGGCCCTGCCCGAGCTCGGCCTGGAGCCGGCCCGCACCGCCGAAGTGGCCCGGCTGGTCCGTCTCACCGTCACCCACGACCCCGCGCCCGGCGACACCAACGGCGAGGTGCTCTGCGACGCGGACCTCGCCGTCCTGGCCGGCGCGCCCGAGGCGTACGCCGCCTACGCCGCGGCCGTGCGCGCCGAGTACGCGTTCGTTCCGGACGACGCCTTCACCGCCGGCCGCGCCGCGGTGCTGGGGCAGCTGCTGGCGTTGCCGCGGCTCTTCCGCACCCCGTACGGAGCCGCGCACTGGGAGGCCCCGGCGCGCGCCAACCTCGCCGCGGAGCTCGCACGGCTCACCCCCCGGGGAATGTGATCGCGTGCGCGACGGTTGGTGCATGTCATGCCCGCAGATGCCGCACGCCGCCCCCGCATGCCCGTAGCCGTCTACATTCTCGGCCTGTCCGTCTTCGCGCTCGGCACCAGCGAATTCATGCTCTCGGGACTGCTGCCGCCCATCGCCGGGGACATGGGCGTCACCATCCCGCAGGCGGGCCTGCTCATCTCCGCGTTCGCGATCGGCATGGTCGTCGGGGCGCCGCTGCTGGCCGTGGCCACGCTGCGCCTTCCGCGCCGCACCACCCTCATCTCCCTCATCAGCCTCTTCGGCCTCGGGCAGGTGGCGGGAGCACTGGCTCCCTCGTACGAGCTCCTGTTCGCCTCCCGCGTGGTCTCCGCCCTCGCGTGCGCCGGATTCTGGGCCGTGGGCGCGGCCGTGGCCATCGCCATGGTCGACAAGGACCAGCGGGCCCGCGCGATGGCCGTCATGATCGGCGGCCTGTCCATCGCGAACGTCCTCGGCGTTCCCGCCGGGGCCTTCCTCGGCGAGCACCTCGGCTGGCGCTCCGCGTTCTGGTCGGTCGGCGCGGCCTCCGCGATCGCCCTCGCCGGCATCCTGGCGCTGATCCCCAAGATCCCGCTGCCCGCCGATAAGCCCTCGCTCGGCCGCGAACTGCGCATCTACCGCGACCGGCAGGTCTGGCTCTCCATCGGCATCACGGCCCTGGCCGCGGGCGGCGTGTTCTGCGCCTTCAGCTACCTGTCACCGCTGCTCACGGACGTGGCGGGGCTGGACTCGGGCTGGGTCCCGTGGATCCTCGGACTGTTCGGGGTCGGCGCGCTGGTCGGCACCACCATCGGCGGCCGGGTCGCCGACGCGCACCTGTTCGGCGTGATGATCTGGGGCATCACCGCCTCGACCGTCTTCCTCGCCGCGCTCGCCCTGCTGGCCTCGGCCGCGGCCGCGGCGATCGCCCTGTCGTTCCTGCTCGGCGTCTCGGCCTTCTTCACCGCCCCGGCGCTCAACGCCCGCATGTTCAACGTGGCCGGCGCCGCCCCGACCCTGGCCGGCGCCACCACCACCGCCGCCTTCAACCTCGGCAACACCGGCGGCCCCTGGCTCGGCGGCACCGTCATCGACGCGGACCTGGGCTTCGCCGCCACCGCCTGGGCCGGCGCCGCGATGACCGTCACCGCCCTCGCCCTGACCGCGGTCGCCCTGCGCCTGCACCGCCGCACGCCGCCCCGGGCGACCCGGGTGGTGGCCTCCGCCGGCCCTGCCGCGGGCCGCGCCGGACAGTCCGCCGAGGAGCCCGCCGTGGAGCCCGCCCGCGCCTGACGACGGCCCGGTCGCAGCCCCCGGCCACGGTTCCTACGATGGGAGGGACCGCTCGGGGACGTGCGTCAGAGGGGGCCCGACATGGCCCGGTACCGGACGAGGACGGCCACGGCCCTGGCCGCCGCCTCCCTGCTGCTGACCGCGCTGTGCGCGGGCCAGGCCCCCGCGGCCGCCCCGTCGGGCCGGGCCGGCATCGACCCCGCGACCGCCGAGAAGCTCGACGACGCGATCACGGCGGCCATGCGCGAGGCGGACATCCCCGGTGTGGGGGTCGGGTTGTGGATCGACGGCGAGCGTTCCTACGAGCGCGCCTTCGGCACCGCCGACAAGGCGGCCGGCACCCCCATGAAGACCGATCTCTTCACCCGGATCGGCAGCGTCACCAAGACCTTCACCGTCACCGGCGTCCTCCAGCTGGTCGACGAGGGGAAGGTGCGGCTCGACGCGCCCATATCGACGTACCTCGACGGCGTGCCCGGCGGCGACCGGATCACGGTCCGCCAGCTCGCCGAGATGCGCAGCGGCTTGTACAGCTACACCGAGGACGAGAGCTGGCTCGCCTCGTACCAGGCGGATCCGCACCGCTCCTGGACCCCGCAGCAGCTGCTCGACGTCGCGTTCAAGCACCCTGCCGAATTCCGGCCGGGTGCCCGCTGGGCGTACAGCAACACCAACACCGTGCTGCTCGGCCTGCTCGTCGAGAAGGTCTCCGGCCGGCCGCTGCACACGTACCTGGACCAGCACGTCCTCGAACCGGCGGGCCTGGACGACACCTCGCTGGCGACCGGCTCCGCGATGCCCGACCCGTACGCGCACGGCTACACGAACTTCACCAAGGACGGCACGACCACCGACGCCTCCACCTGGAACCCGTCCTGGGCCTGGGCGGCCGGCGCGATCATCTCCACCATGGACGACCTGCGCAGCTGGGTACCGACCTTGGTGAACGGCCGGCTGCCCGGCGGCGACCGCCTGCTGGAGCCCGGCACCCAGGCCCAGCGGCTGCGCGCCGTGCCCACCGGGTACCCCGACGTGGGCTACGGGCTGGGCATCGCCGACGTCGACGGCTGGATCGGCCACAACGGCGAACTGCCCGGCTACGAGACCATCGCCGCCCGGCTCCCGCAGGCCCGGGCCACCCTGGTGATCGTGGTGAATTCCGACGTCGACGGGAAGTCCGGCAACCTGAGCTCCCTCATCGGCAACACGGTCACGAAGATCGTGACCCCGGAGCACGTGTGGTCGCTCCCGGTGCAGGCCCAGCCCAACGCCGTCCCCGAGCCGTCGCCCAGCAGTGGTGGCTAGGGGGTGTCTGACGGAGGTCCGCGGCGTCGCGGTGCCCGGCACGCACTCTCGCCGCACCGGCCGAAAGCCCAAGTACGTCCAGTACGGGG
>NZ_JBEZLA010000117.1:0-10095 GCF_040651925.1 Streptomyces sp. NPDC048349
GCGTACAACAAGAAGCTCGGCATGTTCGAGCTGACGGGCCTGCCGCCGGCCCCGCGCGGCGTCCCGCAGATCGAGGTCTCCTTCGACATCGACGCGAACGGCATCATGCACGTCACGGCCAAGGACCTCGGCACGGGCAAGGAGCAGAAGATGACCGTCACCGGCGGCTCTTCGCTCGGCAAGGACGAGGTCGACCGCATGCGCCAGGAGGCGGAGCAGTACGCGGAGGAGGACCTGCGCCGCAAGGAGGCGGCCGAGTCCCGCAACCAGGGCGAGCAGCTCGTCTACCAGACGGAGAAGTTCGTCAAGGACAACGAGGACAAGGTCCCGGCCGACGTCAAGACCGAGGTCGAGGCCGCGGTCACCGAGCTGAAGGAAAAGCTCAAGGGCGAGGACACCGCCGAGATCCGCACCGCGACCGAGAAGCTCGCCGCGGTCAGCCAGAAGCTCGGCCAGGCCATCTACGCCGACGCCCAGGCCGCCCAGGGCGCCGCCGGTGCCGCTGCCGGTGACGACGCTGGCCAGGCCAAGGCCGACGACGACGTCGTCGACGCCGAGATCGTGGACGACGAGAAGCCGAAGGGTGGCGCTGCCTGATGTCGGAGGAGACCCCGGGTTTCGACGAGAAGCCCGAAGTCCCCGTCGACGGCACGCCCGACGAGCCGAAGGCCGCCGACTCCGCCTCGGAGGAGGCGGCGGCCCCGGCTGGGGACGCAGCAGCTCAGTCCGTCGGCCAGGAGGCAGCGCTGCTCGCGCAGCTGGACCAGGCCCGTACCGCGCTCGGTGAGCGCACCGCGGACCTCCAGCGGCTCCAGGCCGAGTACCAGAACTACCGCCGCCGGGTGGAGCGGGACCGGGTCGCCGTCAAGGAGATCGCGGTCGCGTCCCTCCTGACGGAACTCCTCCCGACCCTGGACGACATCGGCCGGGCGCGGGAGCATGGCGAGCTGGTCGGCGGCTTCAAGTCGGTGGCCGAATCGCTGGAGACCGCCGCGGCCAAGATGGGGCTGCAGCAGTTCGGCAAGGAGGGCGAGCCCTTCGACCCGACGATCCACGAGGCCCTGATGCACTCGTACGCGCCGGACGTCACCGAGACGACCTGCGTGGCGATCCTGCAGCCGGGGTACCGCATCGGCGAGCGCACGATCCGCCCCGCGCGGGTCGCGGTGGCCGAGCCCCAGCCGGGCGCGGCCCCCAAGTCCGAGTCGTCGGAAGGCGACACGTCGTCCGACAAGGACGCGGATGCCCCCGACAAGGGCTGAAGCTGAACCAGTAGCAGTACGAGAGGAGGGACACCGGGGATGAGCACGAAGGACTTCGTGGAGAAGGACTACTACAAGGTCCTCGGTGTCCCGAAGGACGCCACCGAGGCCGAGATCAAGAAGGCGTACCGGAAGCTCGCGCGCGAGTTCCACCCGGACGCCAACAAGGGCGACGCCTCGGCCGAGGAGCGCTTCAAGGAGATCTCCGAGGCGAACGACATCCTCGGCGACGCCAAGAAGCGCAAGGAGTACGACGAGGCGCGCGCCCTGTTCGGCAACGGCGGCTTCCGCCCCGGACCGGGCGGGGCC
The DNA here is from genome assembly GCF_040651925.1 of Streptomyces sp. NPDC048349. Taxonomy (NCBI): domain Bacteria; kingdom Bacillati; phylum Actinomycetota; class Actinomycetes; order Kitasatosporales; family Streptomycetaceae; genus Streptomyces; species Streptomyces sp. NPDC048349. The sequence goes on from NZ_JBEZLA010000117.1 coordinate 1,572, forward strand.
GGCGGCTCGTTCAACTTCGACCTCGGCGACCTCTTCGGCGGTCAGCAGCCGGGCGGGGCGGGCGGCGGCTTCGGCGGCGGCCTGGGTGACGTCTTCGGCGGCCTGTTCAACCGCGGCACCGGCCCCGGCGCGGGCACCCGCAGCCAGCCGCGCCGCGGCCAGGACATCGAATCGGAGGTCACCCTCTCCTTCACGGAGGCGGTGGACGGGGCCACGGTCCCGCTCCGGATGTCCTCGCAGGCCCCCTGCAAGGCCTGTTCGGGCACCGGCGACAAGAACGGCACACCGCGGGTGTGCCCGACCTGCGTCGGCACCGGCCAGGTCTCGCGGGGCAGCGGCGGAGGCTTCTCGCTGACCGATCCCTGCGCGGACTGCAAGGGCCGCGGTCTGATCGCGGAGACCCCCTGCGAGGTCTGCAAGGGCAGCGGGCGCGCCCGCAGCTCGCGCACCATGCAGGTCCGGATCCCGGCGGGCGTCTCCGACGGCCAGCGGATCCGGCTGCGCGGCAAGGGTGCGCCGGGCGAGCGCGGCGGCCCCGCCGGTGACCTGTACGTCGTCGTGCACGTGGACGCGCACCCGGTGTTCGGGCGCAAGGACGACAACCTGACGGTGACCGTCCCGGTGACCTTCGCCGAGGCGGCACTGGGGGCCGACATCAAGGTCCCGACCCTGAACGGCCCCTCGGTGACGCTGAAGCTGCCGCCGGGCACCCCCAACGGCCGTACGATGCGGGCCCGCGGCAAGGGAGCGGTCCGCAAGGACGGCACCCGCGGCGATCTGCTGGTGACGGTGGAGGTCGCGGTCCCGACCGAGCTGTCGGACAAGGCCCGCGAGGCGCTGGAGATGTACCGCGAGGCGACGGAGTCGCAGGACCCGCGCACCGCGCTGTTCGAGTCCGCGAAGGGAGCATGACCATGGACGGCCGCCGACGACAGTCCTCCCGCCTGGGCGGGGGCTACCAGCTCACCGATGAGACCCCGGTCTACGTGATCTCGGTGGCCGCGCAGCTCTCGGGCCTGCATCCGCAGACCCTGCGCCAGTACGACCGTCTCGGCCTGGTCTCCCCGGACCGTACGGCCGGCCGCGGCCGGCGCTACTCGGCCCGTGACATCGAGCTGCTCCGCACGGTGCAGGCGCTGTCCCAGGACGAGGGCATCAACCTGGCGGGCATCAAGCGGATCATCGAGCTGGAGAACCAGGTCGCCGCGCTCCAGCAGCGCGTGGCCGAGCTCTCCGCGGCGGTGGACGGTGCGGCGGCCACGCTGCGGGCCCGCGAGGCCCAGGTGCACGCCTCCTACCGGCGCGACCTGGTTCCGTACCAGCCCCCGCAGCCCGGCAACGCGCTGGTCGTCTGGCGCCCCAAGCGCCCGATGGACTGACGGCGGACGGGCGGTTTTCAGCCAGCGTCGGCATATGTGGGAGGCTCCTGCCCGGAACGGGTGGGGGCCTTCCGCTTGTGTGCGCCAAGGGCCGCTCAGGGCAGCTGCTGCCGGTGCTCCGGAGTGTCGAGGATGCCGGACTGGGCGATGAGGAAGCCGAGCTGGGCCCGGCTGCCGCTGCCCAGATAAGCGGCCAGCTTGGCGATGTGCGCCCGGCACGTGCGGACGTTCATCCCCAGGCGGCGCGCGATGGCCTCGTCCACGTGCCCCTCGACGAGGAGTTGGGCGATGGAGCGCTGCACACCGGAGACGCCGTCGGGGGTGTGCGTGTAGGTGACCTCGTCGCGCAGCGGGACGGCCCGGCGCCAGAGCTGTTCGAAGACCTTGATGAGGTAGTCGACGAGGCCGGGGTGGCGCAGTTCCAGGGCCACGCGGCGGTCGTCCTGCGCCGGGATGAAGGCGACGGTCCGGTCGAAGACGATGAGCCGCTCGATCAGCTCCTCCAGCGTGCGGATCTCCACCTTGCCCGCGGAGATGCGCTCCACGTAGGCGAGCGTGCCCTGGCTGTGGCGGACGGTGTGCTGGTAGAGGGTGCGGATGCTCACGCCGCGGTCGATCAGGGGCTGTTCGCGCTGGAGCGCCTGGGTCAGCGAGATGGACGGCCGGGCCCCTCCCGGCTGTACCGTCAGTACCTCCGTGTGACACTCGGCGGAGGCGAGGTCGAGGGCCGCGCTGATGCGGTCGAAGCCTTCCAGGACCGTGATCGCGTGGGTGCTCGACGGCGTCTGCGCGCTGATCGCGAGAAACGGCTCGAATGCATCGGATAGTTCTACGGACAGTCGCCGACGCTCCTGGATCTCGCGTTCGATCGGATGCAGTCGTTGGGCGAGTGCGACGGACGGTGGAACCGGACGCAGCGAGTATTCGTCGTCCGGATCGGGATGCAGAAGGTTGAATTCCAGCAGGCAAGGAGCGTTTTCAACTTCTGCCCGGGAGACCCGCCCGGCGCTCAGCGCCGTGGCGTACAGACGTGCGCCCTCGTCGCACAGGGTCGTCACAGGGTGGGGATGTGTCGGTGTTGTGCTGATTTTCGGCAAATCTCCACCCCCCAGGGTCCTGAACATGCAAGAACATGATGCATCGTCCTTGTGGCACCAAGGTGCCCGAATGAGCCATCGTCAGTCACGCGGGGGAGAGGATTCCATCAAGTGAGGACGAAGCCGACCATGTATAAGAGAATGCTTCGCTCGGCGCTTGCCGTTGTTTTCTCCGCAACAGTGGCATACGGGGCTCTCGGGAGCGGTGGCGTCGGCTCCGGCGGCACCGGGGTCGTCGAGGCGAGCGTGCAGTCCGGTACGGGCTCGCACGATTCCGCTGGCGAGATGGACACAGGCTGGCACACCGCCCCCACGGACGGGGCGAGCGCATGACCCCCGACGATCGCGGCTTCCGCCGCGAAATGGCCTCCGCATACCGCTCGGGATGGCAGTTCATCGATCTGGCCACTGCGATCCCCTATCCCGGCGACTCCCTGGTCGTCACGCTGTTCGGGCAGCCGATCGTGGTCGTACGCGAGGAGGACGAAGACGTCCGGGCCTACCGCTGCCTGCGCCGCCCCCGCGGCGCGCCGCAGCCCGTCCGCTGCGAGGTGCGCTACGGAATGGTCTTCGTCAACCTCGATCAGCGCGACCACCAGCTCTTCGAACCCGATATCACCACCGCCACCCCCCGCAGTGCCTGAAGCGATTCCCCCGTCGTTGCAGATCGCTCAGGTGCTACCCCCACACAACGGCGCCATCGTGGACCTGACCACGATGGCGCCGTTGTGGTGTCCGCGTCCATGCCCCGACCGGACATGTTCCGGCGGCGAAGCACGTCCCGCCGCCGCCCCGGCTCCCCGGCGGGCCGGGCCCGGGCTCAGGCCCGCCCCATCGCCCGGTCGAGGGTGATCTCCACGACCACCCGGTCGGGATTGGGCGAGGGCGTCCGCCCGTAGCGCTCCGCGTAGCGCGCCACCGCGTCGGCGACCGACGCCTCGTCCGTACGGATGACCGCGCGCCCTTCGAGGGTCGCCCAGCGGCGTCCCTCCATCTGGCAGACCGCGACCCGGGCCGCGCCCGGCTGCGCCGCCAGGACGTTGCGGACCTTCTTGCTGTGCTTGTTGCTGATCACCCGGGCCAGGCCGGCCTCCGGGTCGTACGTCACGCCCACCGGCACCACGTGCGGGGACCCGTCGGGGCGGGGCGTGGTCAGCGTGCAGACGTGCCGCTCCCGCCAGAAGGCGAGGTACTCGGGCGTCGGGTTGAGTACGTCATGGGACATGGCCCGAGGGTACGGGGCTGCGCCGGACGGGGGTACCGCGACCTGCCTTGAGTGGAATAGACTCAACTTTGCGTAGGTTGTTTATGTCATAGTCCTGTCCCCCGAGAGAGGAGCTACTCACCCGTGGATGCCGAGCTGACCAACAAGAGCCGGGACGCGCTGAACGCGGCGACCAGCCGGGCCGTCAAGGACGGCCATGCCGACCTGACCCCCGCGCACCTGCTGCTGGCGCTCCTCGCCGGCGAGGACAACGAGAACCTGACCGACCTCCTCGCCGCCTCCGACGCCGACCTGCCCGCCGTGCGCAACGGCGCGGAGCGGCTGCTCGCCGCCCTGCCCAGCGTCACCGGGTCCACGGTCGCGCCCCCGCAGCCCACCCGCGAGCTGCTCGCCGTACTCGCCGAGGCCGACGCCCAGGCGGGCAAGCTCGGCGACGACTACCTCTCCACCGAACACCTGCTCATCGCCCTCGCCGCCAAGGGCGGCGCGGCCGGTGAGGTCCTGTCCGCCCAGGGCGCGAGCGCGAAGAAGCTGCTGGACGCCTTCCAGAACGCACGAGGAGGACGGCGGGTGACCACCCCCGACCCGGAGGGCCAGTACAAGGCGCTGGAGAAGTTCGGCACCGACTTCACGGCGGCCGCCCGCGAGGGCAAGCTCGACCCGGTCATCGGCCGGGACCACGAGATCCGCCGCGTCGTGCAGGTGCTCTCGCGCCGTACGAAGAACAACCCGGTGCTCATCGGCGAGCCCGGCGTCGGCAAGACCGCCGTCGTCGAGGGCCTGGCCCAGCGCATCGTCAAGGGCGACGTCCCGGAGTCCCTGAAGAACAAGCGGCTCGTCTCCCTCGACCTGGGCGCCATGGTCGCCGGCGCCAAGTACCGCGGTGAGTTCGAGGAGCGGCTCAAGACCGTCCTGGCGGAGATCAAGTCCAGCGACGGGCAGATCATCACCTTCATCGACGAGCTGCACACCGTCGTCGGCGCGGGCGCCGGCGGGGACTCGGCGATGGACGCGGGCAACATGCTCAAGCCGATGCTGGCCCGCGGCGAGCTGCGCATGGTCGGCGCGACCACCCTGGACGAGTACCGCGAGCGCATCGAGAAGGACCCGGCGCTGGAGCGGCGCTTCCAGCAGGTGCTGGTCGCCGAGCCGTCCGTCGAGGACACCATCGCGATCCTCCGCGGCCTCAAGGGCCGCTACGAGGCCCACCACAAGGTCCAGATCAACGACAGCGCGCTCGTCGCCGCCGCGACCCTGTCCGACCGGTACATCACCTCCCGCTTCCTGCCCGACAAGGCCATCGACCTCGTCGACGAGGCCGCGTCCCGGCTGCGCATGGAGATCGACTCCTCCCCCCTGGAGATCGACGAGCTCCAGCGCTCGGTGGACCGGCTGCGGATGGAGGAGCTGGCGCTGAAGAACGAGTCCGACCCGGCCTCGCTCGAACGCCTCGACAAGATCCGCAAGGACCTCGCCGACAAGGAGGAGGAGCTGCGCGGCCTGACCGCCCGCTGGGAGAAGGAGAAGCAGTCCCTCAACCGCGTCGGTGAGCTCAAGGAGCGCCTGGACGACCTGCGCGGGCAGGCCGAGCGCGCCCAGCGCGACGGCGACTTCGACACCGCCTCCAAGCTGCTCTACGGGGAGATCCCGACCGTCGAGCGCGAGCTGGCGGAGGCCACCGAGGCCGAGGAGGAGGCCTCCAAGGCCGGCAGCGCCAAGGACAGCATGGTCAGGGACGAGGTCGGCCCCGACGACATCGCCGACGTGGTGGGCGCCTGGACCGGGATCCCGGCCGGCCGCCTCCTCGAAGGGGAGACGCAGAAGCTGCTGCGCATGGAGGACGAGCTGGGCCGCCGCCTGATCGGCCAGGGCGAGGCCGTACGGGCCGTCTCGGACGCCGTGCGCCGCACCCGCGCCGGCATCGCCGACCCGGACCGGCCGACCGGCTCGTTCCTCTTCCTGGGCCCGACGGGCGTGGGCAAGACGGAGCTGGCCAAGGCGTTGGCCGACTTCCTCTTCGACGACGAGCGGGCCATGATCCGCATCGACATGTCGGAGTACGGAGAGAAGCACTCGGTGGCCCGCCTCGTCGGGGCGCCGCCCGGCTACGTCGGCTACGAGGAGGGCGGCCAGCTCACCGAGGCCGTCCGCCGCCGCCCGTACTCCGTCGTCCTCCTGGACGAGGTGGAGAAGGCCCACCCCGAGGTCTTCGACATCCTGCTCCAGGTCCTCGACGACGGCCGCCTCACGGACGGCCAGGGGCGCACCGTGGACTTCCGCAACACGATCCTGGTCCTGACCTCGAACCTGGGCAGCCAGTTCCTGATGGACCTGGCCACGCCCCCCGAGCAGAAGAAGCAGCAGGTCCTGGAGGTGGTGCGGAGCTCCTTCAAGCCGGAGTTCCTCAACCGCCTGGACGACCTCGTGGTCTTCTCCGCCCTGACCGGGGACGAGCTGGCGCACATCGCGGAGCTCCAGATCGGCCGCCTCGCCAAGCGGCTGGCCGACCGGCGCCTGACCCTGGAGGTCACGCCGGAGGCCCTGGCCTGGCTGGCGGACAAGGGCAACGACCCGGCGTACGGCGCCCGCCCGCTGCGCCGCCTGATCCAGACGGCGATCGGCGACCGCCTGGCGAAGGAGATCCTGTCCGGCGAGGTCAGGGACGGCGACACGGTACGGGTCGACGTCGCCGGCCAGGACCTGCTGGTCGGCAAGGCCCTCTGACGCCCGGTAGCCGCCACCCGTGTCCGCCCGGAGCGGATCGCGGGCCCGTGGGCTGGACACGGGGTGGGCGGGATGGGGGAGGATGAGGTATCCGCACGAAGGGAAGTACACGGTGAGCATCGACCCGGCCTCGATTCCGAACTTCGGAGGGCAGCAGCCCGATCCGCAGGCCACTGGACCGGCGGGCCCCGTCGTCCCCGACCAGGATCTGGTCAAGCAGCTGCTCGAGCAGATGGAGCTCAAGTACGTCGTCGACGACGAGGGTGACCTCGCGGCGCCGTGGGAGGATTTCCGCACGTACTTCATGTTCCGCGGCGAGGACGAGCAGCAGGTCTTCTCGGTGCGGACCTTCTACGACCGTCCGCACAAGATCGACGAGAAGCCGCAGCTCCTCGAGTCGATCGACGACTGGAACCGCCGCACCCTGTGGCCGAAGGTCTACAGCCACACCCACGACGACGGCTCGGTCCGTCTGATCGGCGAGGCGCAGATGCTGATCGGCACCGGCGTGAACCTGGAGCACTTCGTGTCCTCCACGGTCAGCTGGGTCCGCGCCTCCATCGAGTTCGACAAGTGGCTCGTCGAGCAGCTCGGCCTGGAGAAGGAGATCGACTCCACCGAGGGCGACGACGAGGGCGACAGCGACAACTAGGGAGCACTCATCTCCTAGAGCGGTACCCGGGCCACGAGCAGCAGGTACAGCCCGTAGCCGTAGCTGAGTCCGGCCAGCGCCGCGGTCACCATGACCGCGGTGCGCGGCCGGGCCCTGGCCATGACGGCCGCCACCGGCAGCAGCAGCGGGAAGGCCGGGAGCAGGAACCGCGGCTTCGACTCGAAGAACCCGGCCCCGCCGTACGCGATCACCAGCAGGATCGCCGTGTAGGCGAGCAGCGGCAGCGGGGTGCGGTCCAGGAGCAGCAGCATCGCCAGCAGCCCGGCCGCGGCCAGCAGGACGACGGTCACGGTGGTGGCCAGCGGTACGTGCCCGCCGGTCAGCACCCGCTCCGCGGAGCGCAGCGCCCCGGCCCCGAAGTCAAAGCGGGACCCCCAGCGCCGCTGCACGGCGAAGTACCCGCCGAGGGGGTCGCGCACCCGCACCCCCACGGCCACCACGTACGCCGCCCACCCCGCGGGGGCCAGCAGCCCGGCCACCCACACCTCGGGCGCGCGGGAGCGGCGCGTGACGATCGCGCACAGGGCCATCACCGAGACGGCGGCCGCGACGGCGAGCCCGGTCGGCCGGGTCAGCCCCGCGAGCACGGCGAGGCCCGCCGCCCACAGCCAGCGCTCGCGCAGCAGCGCGTACAGCGCCCAGGCGGCGAGCGCGGCCAGCAGGGCTTCGGTGTAGGCCAGGCTCAGGACGACCGCGTGCGGCAGCGCCGCCCACAGACCCACGAGCAGCAGCCCGGCCCGCGGCCCGATCACCCACGCGCCGATGCGGTAGACGCCGACGGCGGCGACGGCGGCGCAGACCCAGGCGACGAGGATCCCGGCCGGGAGCAGCCCGCCGGGCAGGACGACGTCGACCAGCCTCATCAGCGTCGGGTAGAGCGGGAAGAAGGCGTAGTCGCTCTGGATGGAGCCGGTCCCGGTGCTGGCGTTGGGCCACATCTGGGTGCGCCCGTAGCCGTGGGCGGCGATCCCCAGGTACCAGACGGAGTCCCAGGACCTGCCGAGGACCCGGAGCGGGTCCTTGCCCGCCCACCAGGAGCCGAGGGTGAGGACCAGTACCCCGGCGCCGCGTACGGCGGCGAACACCCCGAGGGCGATGACCGTCGTCGGCGCGGCCGCCCGCACCGCCTTGACGGCGCGCATCTCCAGGGGCGACGCGGACACCGAGACCCTGCCCGTTGCCATGTATCCCGACTTTCCTGCTCTTCGTGAGTACGCTCATCCGATGATGAGAGCGACGGGCACGTTCCAGGCCGTCAGCTTCACACCGGCCTCGCACACCCCGCAAGCACACCTGGAAAACGACCGGGGCCCGCACCGGCCCCGGCCCACGGCCTAGGGGGTGTCTGACGGAGGTCCGCGGCGTCGCGGTGCCCGGCACGCACTCTCGCCGCACCGGCCGAAAGCCCAAGTACGTCCAGTACGGG
>NZ_JBEZLA010000118.1:0-9893 GCF_040651925.1 Streptomyces sp. NPDC048349
CAAGTACGTCCAGTACGAGGGCATCCGGCCGGCACGCCGAGAGCACGCACCGGACACCGCTCCTTCACCACGGACCTCCGTCAGACACCCCCTAGCGCCCAGTGCTCTGACCGGAAAGCTGAAACCCGCCGGAAAGGGCCCGCACCCCGACGGGGCACGGGCCCTGACCACCTGCCTTGCCTAGCGACGGTCGTCCATGTCGTCCTGGATGTCGTCGAAGGCCCGCTGACCGCCCTGACGGGCTTCGTCAGCCCGCTGACGGAGCCGCTCCTGCTCGGTCAGCCCCTGCTGGGAAGCCTTGTCCTGCTTGCCCTGAAGCTTCTCCTTGGCCTTCTTGGCCTTGTCCTGCATCTCGTCCTTGATACCCATGAGACTGCGCTCCTGGTGGTGGGGGGTGGTTGATCCTTGTCGAGGCTGGCACGACGAAGGTGGGGCCGCCCGCTCACTGGGCCGATCGGCCCACCCCGCCCTGGCGAAGGACGGGCAGGACCCCGCACGTCCGGAGGCGGGCGGGGCATCCGGGCGGTGTCGGCGGCAGCCGCGGACGGGCCGCCCGGAACCCGCACCCCGGGCGGTCCGGACGGAGCCGTCGGGCCCGAATCGAGCCGCCTGGCAGCGGCCAGGTGGTACCCGGCCGGCTTTCCGTCCACCGATGAAGCGCTGGAGTGGGTCAGCTTGCGAGCTGGGTGAGGGCGTGCGCGTGTGCGCGGTCGGCGGCATCGGCGGCAGCGCAGGCGATGTCCGGCTGGACTCCGGTGCCTTCCCAGTTCGTGCTGGAGAGGGGGTTGACGGCGCGGCCGACGGGGACGGTGGCTTCCAGGTGCGGGTGTACCGTCCAGCCCTTGCAGGGATGCGCGCCGCCGCGGGTGCGTTCGCCGACGATCAGGGCGCGACCGAGCTGCTGGAGGTCATACGCCAGCTCTTCAGCCGCAGAGAAGCTGTCGTTGCTGGTCAGCACGTACAACGGCTTGCTGCCGCCGAAGCGTGCGCCCGGAACGTGGGGCAGGCTCCACGACTGCTCGCTGCGCTCGCCGCGGCGCCAGTGCATGGTGTTGAGGTGGGTGCGCTCGTCGAGCAGGTAGCTGCAGACGAAGGCGACCGTGTCCGGGTCGCCGCCCCGGTTGGTGCGAAGGTCGACGATCAGCGCCTGGGCGCGGGAAGCCAGGGTGAGCGCGGCGCCCAACGGCTCGGCGGCCCACTCCAGCGGGAACAGCATCGGTGCCAGCTCCACCACGGCGACCCCGCCCGCGAGCAGCTCCACACGGGGCGCCCCGCCCAGCGAGGTGTCGAAGTCCCGGCGCATGGCCTCCATGCTGGCCGCCCCCTGCTCCGCAGATACCGGGTCGGCGTGGTGCTTCAGCCTCAGGTGCCGGTCGCCGTTGACGGACTGCAGGTCCGCGGTCACCAACCGGGCGAGCTCCTCGGAGCCGTCGACGTCGTAGGCGCCCCCGGCAAGGCGTCGTTGCAGCAGGTCGGCGACCTGCTGGCTTATCTCGGGGAACACGTAGTGCTCGATCAGGAGCCGGGCTGTCTCGTCGATGACAGGGGCCGGCGCAAGCTTCGCTGAAGTCGTCATGGCAGGAAGTAGAGCACTGCCCTTGCGAAAGCGTCAAAGAATTTAGACACTTTCGGTATGCGCGATCAGCCTCCCTATCTGCCACCCCCTGAGGACGTCCTGGAGATCGGCGCGCCTGAGCAGTTCGCGGCACTCGCCCACCCGTTGCGCCAGCGGCTGCTCTTCGCCCTGGGCCACCGGCCTGCCACCGTCAGGCAGCTTGCGGGGCAGCTCGCCGCGAAGAAGGGCAACGTGGCCCACCACCTCAAAGTGCTCCGCGAAGCCGGGCTGGTGCACATCGCCGAGACCCGCCAGGTCCGCGGCGGCACCGAGCAGTACTACCAGCGCACGGCCCGCCACATGGTCGTCGCCGAACCCCAGGCGGCAGGCACCGCCGCCATGCTCGCCGCGTTCGCCCAGGAACTGGACCTCTCACCCGCCGAGACCCACCTGACCCTGCGCCACCTGCGCCTCAGCCCCACGAAGGCAAGAGAACTCGGCGAGGCACTCGCCAAACTCGTCGACGAGACCGAGGAGAACGCGGAAGACCAGCCCCTGCACGGCGTATTGGTGGCGCTCTATCAGCAGGCCCTGCCGCCCAGCCCCCCCGGTTCCGCCCCGGAACGGCCCGGGCGATGACCCGACCAGCACGTCGCACCCGGTCCGGGCCTCGGCTGCCGCACGCCACATCGGCCCACGAGCAAGTACTCCTGGCCGCGGGTCGGTGGGGTGCCGGACCGCCCACCACCAGGCCCCGGCTGCTCCCCTTTGCGGGGCGCGGCCGGGGCCTTTAGGGTGCCGGCCGCGCCGGCGAGGGACCCTGCGGTGCGGGGCGCGGGTCAGCGGGCGGTGGCGACTGCGCCGAAGTAGACCTTGGCGGCTTCCTTGCATGCTGTGCGTTCGCCGGGGGTGTGGCGGATGGGCCAGCCCCGCTGGTCGCAGATCTGGTTCAGGTCCTGGCGGAAGATCAAATCGATGCGCTGCTTTCCGGCCGGGCTGGTGCGGAAGGCTGTCTCGCCGAGGAGGTCGCGGTAGTTGCGGTACCCGAAGTCGTGGCGGATGCAGGCGAGGGTGAAGTCGTAGCTGCCAAAGGAGTTCGGGGCGGGGGAGTTGCACACGTTGCTGGTCCACCGGAACTCGTAGCGGTCGGGCTTGCCCGTGCGGTGGGCGCCGTACGCCGCGTACCAGGCGTTGGTGGCGTCGGTGCCGAACTGGGTGAGGGCGGTCAGCCGGGCGACCTTCTCCGCGTGGGTGGCCGGGGTGACGGGCGCCCGCAGGTCGCGCCACTCGTCGGTGGAGCCGTCGCCGTTGTACTTCTGGACGGAGCGGCGGTCCAAGGAGAGCCGGTAGAGGTAGTGGCCGCTGGTGGCGAAGGCGGCGGCGGGGCCGCCGATGCGGTTCCACCCGGCCTTGCTGTTGTACTTGTAGAGGTCACCGGTCACCTTGTCGGTCTTGAAGAGCGTGTTGCCGGCGAAGATGTGGCCGGCATGCCCGCCGACCGGCTTCCACTTGCGGCTCTTCGTGTCACGTTCGACGACCCTGTGGTCAGGGGTCAGTCCGTAAAGGTTCTTGTCGGTGACGGCGAACGTGGCGCCGGGCGTGTCGACGCGGGTCCACTCGTCGGGCTCTCCGTCGTATGCGTAGAGGCCGCCGGTGGCCGGGTCGGTCGTGTAGAGGGTGCTGGGCGGTCGGCGGTTGAGGTCCTTGACGGAGCGGCGGACGTGCTCGGCAGGGCCGGCGTAGAGATTCCTGGCGGGTCCGCCGATTCGTGTCCAGACGTCCTTCTCCCCGGTCTCCCCGGTCTTCCCGGTGTACTCCCAGACTCCGCTGCTGTCGGGGCTGATGCCGTACACCTTCTCGCCGGTGGCGACGAACGTGAGGCCGGGGCCGCCGATGCGGTTCCACTGGTCGGGCTTGCCGCCGTACTTGTGGATGTCGCCGACGGCCTGATCGGTCACGTAGAGGTTCTTGCCGCCGGCGTAGAGGTTCCTGGCGGGCCCGTGCACCTTGATCCAGTTGTTCTGGTGGGTGGACCATTCGTAGACGCCCTGGCGGTCGGAGGAGAGCGCGTAGACGGCCGTGCCGGTGGAGACGATCTGATCCATCGCGATCGTCGGCTCGGCGGCGGAAGCGCGGTGGAACTGCCGCTTGCCGGGGGCGGCGTTCGCTGCGACGCCGAGGGCGAGGACTCCGACGGCCAGCAGGCACAGCATGCGGAACGCGCCGTGGAACCTGCGCCACCATGTGACGGCGGCCCTCGGGGCCTGCCGGACGGGTCGGGGCATGACGGTGTTCATCGAAATCCCTTCGGGACGGTCGACGGTGAGATACACGGGTGCGGAAGGACGCGATTCAGAAACTGAAGATCCACTGCCAGAAGGAGACCCGGACGGTCGGTGCGCAGCCGCCGCGGGGCGTGGTGGCGTCCGGGCGGGCAGCCGCGGTGGGACCGCCCGCGGTGCCGGCCGGGGGCTTCGAGGCAGAGGGCGGCGCGGACGCAGCCGGGGGCTTCGAGGCGGAGGGCGGCGGTGACGCGGCGGGGGCGGTGGCGCCGGGCTTCGCGCTCGCTGCTGTGCTGGTACTCGGCATCGGCTTCGGCTTCGGCTTCGCCTCGGGCTTCGGCGGTGTGGTGGCCGTGGCCGGCGTTGACGGCACGGCAGTAGCCGTAGCGGCGGGAGCCTGGGCCGTGGCGGCGATCTTCTTGTACCGCAGGGGGATGTAGGCGGTGCGGGGGTGCCCGGCGATACGGCTGTCGTGGATGTTGGCGGTGTCCTTGCGGGCCGGCCGGCCGCTGCGGCTTTGGCTGTAGTAGACGAAGTCTCCCTTGGCCTTGTCGATCCAGCCGCCGAACAGCATGGCGTGAGCGGCCGGGTGGTCGAGGGCGTCGCCGGCCTGCAGCTGGTCGAAGCCGGACAACCGGTTGGCGACGGCGGGCAGGGACTGGGTGGTCAGGCTCTCCTTCAGCTGCCACGCCATGGACACGAACCCGGAGCAGTCCTGCCGGTAGGAGCCGCCCGTCACGTCGTCCTTCCACCAGCGCGCCTGGCTGTACGCGACTTCCTTCTTCACCCAGTGCTCGGCCCGGGCGATGACCTGCTCCCGGGTGACGGGCCCGCCGGGTGCCGCTCCCCGGCCGATGCTCCCGGTTGCCACGGGGCGCTCGTAGTGCGGTGTGCTCTGGGCCTGTGCGGGGATGACGGCCAGCCCGATGGCCAGCGCCAGTCCCGCCAGGGCCGCGAGGGCCTTGGGCCGGCGGACGAACGGTCGGTGCACGGTGGTCCCCTCCTCGTGGTGGTCCCGCTGCCCGCGTTGGCGGAAGCGGTGGAACACCACGCTGGAACCTGATCTGATTATCCGTCGGGTCGTGTTGTTGTCAGTGCAGGTCAGCGATTCGGGGGCACCGGACAATCGCGAATCTGCACCCATGTCCGCGAACACGCCGGCACCCAGGAGGGGGAGAGATGAGCAGACCAGGACGTCCGCCGGGCCCGTTAAAGGGCCGCACACCCGAAGCCAACGACCTGGCGCGGTTCCTACGGGAGCTGACAGCCGAGGACACCGTCAGCCAGCTCGAAGAGCGCTACCAGCTGAGCAGGAGCGTATGGAGCGAATACCGCTCCGGAACGAAGATCATCCCGCTCGGGCGGCTCAACCAGATCATCGAGAACCGCTACCCGCGCGACGCCCGCACCAGAACGGACAAGCTCCAGCAGGCACGCCGCCTTCACACCGCCGCGACGACCGCGACCCCCACCCCGGCCGCGTCCCCCGACCCCCCACCCACGCCCGGACACGAACACGACCACGACCACGACCACGACCACGGCAGCAAGCGAACGCCGAACAGCGGCCCACCAGCCCCAGGCGACACTGCTGCCCCGACCGCTCCGCGGGCCAAGCGCGCGCCGGCACCCCGACGCGCACCGCGCACCGGGCGGCGGGGACGCTGGAGCGCCCCCGCGCAGTGGGCCGCACTCGCAGCCCTGGTCGCAGTACTGGTGATCGCCAACCATGACAGCGGCTCACCGCAGACGCCCGACGGATCCTCCTCACCCGCAGACACAACGCAAGAACAGCCGATCGCAGCACCTGCCGCGCCGGACCCCACTGCCGCCAACCCCCCGGCACCGGAAGGCTCGGCCCCCGCATCCCCGCCACCCTCGAGCTCCGGAGAACCGACACCCCCACCGGTGCCGTCCGGCTGGCATACCGTCCGGGCGAAGGCCCTCCGCCTCGCCGTCGCCGTACCCGACGGCTGGAAACCGGACGTCGACAACGCACTCCAGTCCACCTGGGTCTCCCCCGACAACCGATACGTGATCGGGGTGAAGCGGGACGACAGCAACGGCCACACCGCCCAGACGGCCGCCCAAGGACAACTCGCCTGGTACTCCCAGACGGAGGAGTCGAAGATGGTGGCCCTGACCGCAAACACCCACGCCGACACCCAAGACGGAAAGGAAGCCGCACGCCTCGAGCTGGACTACCACTGGCCCGCCCGCCAGACCCCCTGCCACCGCACCGAACTCTTCGTCGCCGGCGACGGCGGACAGGTCTACCAGCTCCTCGTCAACGACCAGCAGTACGACGAGCAGCCCTCAGACCTCCCGCAGCTCCTCTCCACCGCCCGCGCCCAGTGGCGTACGGACCTCACCGACTGACCACGGTCCGACGTGACACGCGACCGGCCACGTCGTCCTGCAAACCATCAGGGACGACCAGGACCACCGTGTCGGCAGTCTCGGCTGGGAGCGGGCGTACGAGACGTTCGAGGAAGTCCCGGGTGCTGTCGCGGGCGCCGGCGACGGAGGCGGCCGAGCGGGCGGTTGCGAGGTTGACGCTCGTCGTGTCCATGACGTTCACCCTGGTCTCTGGATCGTCAACGCCCGGTGGTGCCCGCGTGGTGCTTGTGCCCTGCGCTATGGCGGGCAATCCAGTGACGACCGCTCCCCGCGCCTGTCCGAGTCATCGTTCGAGGCCGATTACCTGATCGGCAAACGCACAGAAATCTGTGTCGGCCGGAGTAGACATTGGGTGGTGGTGTGGTTATGGTTTCTCTCGTAACCAAGAAGGACCGCAGGGCCCGGCAGAGACGAACTGCCGGGCAGCAGTACCGCAGTACACGCAGTTGCAGTTCGCAGGACGGTGCGGTGACGGAGTTTCGAAGCCAGGGCTGTTGCAGGACGGCGACGGGACTGGTGACCGGACCGGGCGGCCCGCAGTGATCAGGGGCCGCCATGAGCAGTACCGCAGTTAACGCAGTGGGAGTACCCGTAGTAAGTGCAGTTGGCAGTACCCAGCAGTGAGATCAGTGAGCAGTACCTCGGTGAAGGCGTCGGCTGCGGGCGCGCGCACCGGGAGGTTCGGCAGTGGGGTTCTAAGCCAGAGCAGATGCAGGATGGGCGACGGGGCTGGCTGCCGAAGTGGCGCTGTGAGAGGCCACCAGCAGTACGCAACACCAGCAGTTCGCAGTTCCCGTTTGGTAAGTGATTGATCCAGAGGGAAGAACGGAGGAGCCGAGCGCCATCAGGATCGCCCGGGCGAGCAGTGCGGAGCCCGGGTACCGCAGGACATCGATAGTGAGGTGGTCTCCGGTCACGCATCCGCGATCCCCGCACCCCCGACAGCATCCAGGTCGGGCCAGCGGAAACAGTAGGCCGGCGCAGCATCAGGGCCGGCAGATGGTGTAGCAGTTCCTTCGGGGCCCGGGTGCCAGTACGGCACCCGGGCCCCTCCACGCGTTCCACAGAGAGGTGCAATGACAGCAGACGACTCGTTCGGCCGTCTCAATGACGACGACTACCCCGCCTACACCATGGGCCGGGCCGCCGAAATGCTCGGCACCACCCAGGGCTTCCTCCGCGCCCTCGGAGAACACCACCTCATCACCCCGCTCCGCTCCGCCGGCGGACACCGCCGCTACTCCCGCTACCAGCTGCGCATCGCCGCCCGCGCCCGGGAACTCGTCGACCAGGGCACCCCCATCGAGGCGGCCTGCCGGATCGTCATCCTCGAAGACCAGCTCGAGGAAGCGCAGCGCATCAACGCCGAGTACCGCTGCGCCGCCGAGTCAGCGCATCCAACAGCTGCGGCGTGAGCTGGGGCGCGCCCGCCGGCCTCGGTGGGCTGCGCGCACCCGGTACAAGCCATGACGGGTGCCCGTCTCCCGTGGTGACAGCGTGTGCGGACGTGTACCGTCTGTGTCAGCTGTCGTGGTTCGGAAGTTCCCTTTGCCCACGCCTTCGGCGTGGGCGCTTTGCTGTGCTGTGCCGCAGGAACCAGGGCGATCACCTCCGCCTCCCGCATGGTGTGGGAGGCGTTCATCGACTGGAAGGCATGAGACATGGCTACGGGAACTGTGAAGTGGTTCAACGCCGAAAAGGGCTTCGGCTTCATCGCCCAGGACGGCGGGGGCCCGGACGTCTTCGCCCACTACTCGGCGATCAACTCCTCGGGCTTCCGCGAGCTGCAGGAGGGCCAGGCCGTGACGTTCGACGTCACCCAGGGCCAGAAGGGCCCCCAGGCGGAGAACATCAACCCGGCCTGACCTCAGCTCCTGCACGTTGTTGGCAGCTGAGCTTGGCCCAGAATCCCCTGCTCCTCCTGGTTCATTCCGGGAGGAGCAGGGCCTTTCTGCGCCGCCGCCTGGTGGACAGCCTACGGACGGGCATGACGCCCGTCACGCCCACCGCATCCCGACCTTGGACAGCTGCTCCACCCGCTCCGGCGTCAGGGCGGCGGCCCGGCGGCGCTGGTCGTTGACCCACAAGCGGTTCCGGTCGGGGTCGGGTGGCCTGTGGCTGACGCCGTCCTGGCCGGCGGGCCTGCGTGGTTCTGCCGCGGAGGGCTCGGCGGGCGGGGTGGTCCGTCACGGGGTGCCGTCCGCCGGGTCGGGGAGGGGTGTGCGTGCGCCGGTATGCCTGCGGGGGCCTGGTCCCGGCCGCCTGGTGCGCCGAACACCGGCAGGCTGTCGGCCCGGTGATGGAGTGGCACCCCGGTCCGTATCGCCCGTGGCGCGCGCTTCGTTGGATTGGTGATCACCATTGTCTGACGATGGAGGCTTCCTGTGACCTCGCTCATCACCCGCTTCGCCACGTACGCCGCGCTGGCTCTGACCGCCGTCCTCGCCCCCGCGGTGGGGCAGACAGCGCTCGCCGCACCCGTCATGCAGAGCAACGGCTGCACCGAGGAGGGCTACTTCCCCCACGAAAGTGACGTCAAGAAGTTCTACCGGTGCTACGAGGAGGACGGCATCCTGCTCCGCGCCGACTACGACTGCCCTCCCGGCACCGTCTACGACATCGACCTGCCGCCGGGACACTGCAACCACCCCTTCGCCCTCAACCCGAACAACAAGGCGTACGAGCCCCTCCCCGACTGACCCCGGCAGTTTGACTCCGGGCCACTCCGCAGGTGCAGTGGCGTTTCGGCGTTGAATGACAGGGCCAGGGGGGGGGTGAACTGCTGCTCCGGGTCCTGTCGCCGGTGTGGGGGCGGCCGGTAGAACCGCCGGGTGATGATCTTGCTTATGCGGGCCGCCACCGTGGCTGCCGCTGCTCTCGCCCTGTCTTTTGCCCGCCACGGCCGCGCACGCCAGCCCAACGCGTGCGAGTGCTCCGTTGGGGGAGGCAGCGTTATGCGGAGACCATCAGGAGGTACACGCTCCGTGGTAACCAGAATCCGCCGGATTCGACGACCAGGAGGGCCCGTGGCTGAATACGCGGTAGGCGACAAGATCACGTACAGAGCCGTCCAGAAGCCCGTGCCGGGTGTTCACCGGGAGGTCGTCCCGGACGTCGTGGAGGGCACAGTGACCGAAGTCGTCAAGAGAGACGGCCGCGTCGACCACTACATCGTCGACGGCGCCGACGTCGATGGCAGGACGGAAATGACGCGCGCGACGACGGTCAGGCCGGACCAGATCCACGACATGACGTTCCCGCAGGACTAGGCAGTGTCTGATGGTTCTTTGATGAGGTCGCGGAGCCAGATGACGATGGCTGCTGTGGCCAGGGTGCCGTTGAAGATGTAGTCGCGTTTGTCGTACCGAGTCGCGACGGCCCGGTGCTGCTTCAGCTTCCCGATGCAGCGTTCGACGGTGTTGCGTCGGCGGTACTGCTCGCGGTCGAAGGCGGGCGGGCGACCGCCGGCTCGGCCGCGTCGGCGGCGCTTCACCCGCTGGTCGTCCGGCTGCGCGATCGTTGCCTTGATCCCGCGTTTGCGCAGGTAGACGCGGTTCGCGTGACTGGAGTAGGCCTTGTCGCCGCGGGCCCGGTCTGGACGGCTGCGGGGGCGCCCGGCTCCGGTTCGGGCCACGTTCAGAGCCTGCATGAGCGGG
>NZ_JBEZLA010000119.1:0-9681 GCF_040651925.1 Streptomyces sp. NPDC048349
GCGCCGGTAAGGCGGCTGGTAAGGCGGGCGGCGGGCGGTGGGCGCGGCCTGCGGGGGGCCGCGCGCCGCATCAGCGGATCCCTGGCCACCTTCCGGGTGGTCACCGAGTCCTCCTGGGCGGACGGGCTGCGCACCGAGCTGGTGTGGCTGTCCTCGACCCTGGCCGACGAGCACGCGTACGCCGCCCGGCTGACGCGGCTGCTGGACGCGCTGCACCGGCTGTCGGGCGCGGCCGGTGTCCCGGCGCCGCGGGGTACGTCCGGCGCGCTCACGGTGGGCTCGGCGCGCGCGGGCGCGCTGCTGGAGCGCCGGCTCACCCTGGCCCGCACCCGCGCCCACTCGGCGACCCTCCAGGCCCTCGGCTCCGCCCGCTTCCACGCGGTGGCGGACGCGGTGGCGGTGCTGGCCTCGGAGGTCCCGCTGGATCCCGTCGCGGCCCGGGGCCGCGTCGAGGACGTCCTGGTGCCGCTGGCCGCGGTGGCCGAAACCCGCTTGTCGGCGGCGGTCGCGGCACTGCCCCCGGCACAGGACGCCCACCCGTACGACGAGGACAGCGACGGGCCCTGGCACGAGGTACGCCGCCTCCTGCGGATCCACCGGTACGCGCGGGAGGCGCTGGGCGAGGACGTCACCCGCGCGTCGGCCGCGGGCGAGGCCCTGGAGCGCCACCGGGACGCCGCGGAGGCCGCGGCCGCCTCCGCGGCGGCCGCCCGCACCCCCCGCATCGCCCCGGCCACGGCGTACGCCCTGGGGATCCTGCACGCGGACCAGCGCCACGCGGCGGAGTCCGCCCGCTTCGACTTCCGGCAGATCTGGCTCCCGGCCGGCGCGGGCGCCCGCGATCACGCCGGAATAACGGCGGGATAACGGAAGATTGCGGCGGCGCGCGATCGCCCCGGACCGCACCGGGTCGTCCGCCACGGTTCACCGTCCGTTCACTCGGGCCGGTCGGCCGCTTCACCTGATCTGACTAGTTTCGGCTGTGCAAGGTGAGAGCCGCCCGGGGTACGAGCAGCTCAGCCCCGCACAAGACGTAGTCCTCTTCGCACGCCGCCCCGATACAGAAAGCGGCCGGCGGCTTCTGGAAGGAACACCCGAAAGTGAAGCTTCAGCGCAAGAGCATGCTTCGTGCCTCCGCCCTCGGGGCGCTCGTCGTGTCCGGCGCCCTGGTCCTCACGGCGTGCGGCTCGGACGACAACACGAAGACCACCGACGGCGCGACCAAGCCGTCCGCTGCCGCCGCCGGCGACATCAAGTGCGACGACGCCAAGGGCAAGCTGCTGGCCTCGGGCTCGTCCGCGCAGAAGAACGCGGTCGAGCTGTGGGTGAAGAACTACATGGCCGCCTGCCCGGGCGTCGAGGTGAACTACAAGTCGTCCTCCTCCGGTGAGGGCATCGTCGCCTTCAACCAGGGCACCGTCGGCTTCGCCGGCTCCGACTCGGCGCTGAAGCCGGAGCAGGTCGAGGAGTCGAAGAAGATCTGCACCGGTGGCCAGGGCATCAACCTGCCGATGGTCGGCGGCCCCGTCGCCCTCGGCTTCAACGTCGCCGGCGTGGACAAGCTGAACCTCGACGCCGCCACGGTCGCCAACATCTTCAACGACAAGATCAAGAAGTGGGACGACGAGGCGATCAAGAAGCTGAACCCCGGCGTCACGCTCCCCTCCACCGCGATCCAGGCCTTCCACCGCTCCGACGACTCCGGCACGACGGAGAACGTCACCAAGTACCTCAAGGCCGCCGCTCCCGACGCCTGGCCGCACGAGGCCGCGAAGAAGTGGGCCGCCCCGGGCGGTCAGGCCGCGTCCGGCTCCGCCGGTGTCGCCGCCCAGGTCAAGCAGGTCGACGGCTCGATCGGCTACTTCGAGCTCTCCTTCGCCAGCTCCCAGGGCATCAAGACGGTCGACCTGAACACGGGCGCCGCCGCCCCCGTCAAGGCCACCGGTGAGAACGCCTCCAAGGCCATCGCCGCCGCCAAGATCGCCGGCACCGGCTCCGACCTGGCGCTGAAGCTCGACTACACCACCAAGGCCGAGGGCGCCTACCCGCTGGTCCTGGTGACCTACGAGGTCGTCTGCGACAAGGGCAACAAGGCGGAGACCCTGCCGACCGTCAAGTCCTTCCTGAACTACGCCGCCTCGGACGCGGGCCAGAAGGTGCTCCTCGAGAACGGCTACGCGCCGATCCCGGCCGAGATCAACGCCAAGGTCCGCGAGGCCATCAGCAAGCTCGGCTGATCGATCCCCGACCTCTCGGTGCCGGGCGGATCCGTCCGACCGCCCGGCACCCGAGACCCTCCCCCTCCACCCGGGGGATCCGGTGCACCGCCGCCAGGGGGCCTGCCCCCCACACAGACCGGAAAGACCATGGCTTCCACGACACCCACCCAGATAGACACGGCTCCGCCTGTCCCCAGGAGCAAGGGATCCACCGGCCGGGCCGGTGACAAGATCTTCGCCGGGCTCTCCAAGGGCTCCGGCATCCTGCTGCTGGTGATCATGGCGTCGATCGCCGCCTTCCTCACCTACCGGGCCTCGATCGCCCTGTCGAAGAACGAGGGGAACTTCCTCACCACCTTCGACTGGAACGCGTCGGCCAACCCGCCCGTCTTCGGCATCGCCGTCCTGCTCTTCGGCACCGTCGTCAGCTCGATCATCGCGATGGTCATCGCGGTTCCGATCGCTGTCGGCATCGCCCTGTTCATCTCGCACTACGCGCCGCGCAAGCTGGCCGCGCCCCTCGCCTACGTGGTCGACCTGCTGGCCGCCGTGCCGTCGATCATCTACGGCATCTGGGGCGCGCTGTTCCTCGTCCCGCAGCTGGCCGGCCTGAACCTGTGGCTCGACGAGTACCTGGGCTGGACCTACGTCTTCGAGAAGACCCAGGTCGGCGTCGCCCGCTCGCTCTTCACCGTCGGCGTCCTGCTCGCGATCATGATCCTGCCGATCGTGACCAGCGTCAGCCGTGAGGTCTTCCTCCAGGTCCCGCGCATGAACGAGGAGGCCGCCCTGGCCCTCGGCGCGACCCGCTGGGAGGTCATCCGGATGTCCGTGCTGCCCTTCGGCCGCTCCGGTGTCATCTCCGCCTCGATGCTCGGCCTCGGCCGCGCGCTCGGCGAGACCATGGCCGTCGCGACCGTCCTGTCCCCGAGCTTCCTGATCTCGTTCCACGTCCTCAACCCGGGCGGCGGCACCTT
This sequence comes from Streptomyces sp. NPDC048349, assembly GCF_040651925.1. NCBI lineage: Bacteria > Bacillati > Actinomycetota > Actinomycetes > Kitasatosporales > Streptomycetaceae > Streptomyces > Streptomyces sp. NPDC048349. The sequence continues at coordinate 3,197 of NZ_JBEZLA010000119.1, forward strand.
CGCGCAGAACATCGCGGCGAAGTTCGACGAGGCCAACGAGTTCGGCCGGGACGCGCTGATCGCCTCCGGTCTGGTCCTCTTCCTGCTCACCCTGCTGGTCAACGGTGCAGCTCGGCTGATCATCGCTCGCCGCAAGGACTTCTCGGGGGCGAACGCCTGATGAGCCACGCACTCCAGGACCGCCGGCCCGCCCGGGCCCCGAAGTCCGCCGCACCCGCCGGACTCACCCGGGGCGGCCTGCCCCGCTGGGTGCCGGCCGCCGTCGCAGCCCTCTCGCTCGCCCTCGGAAGCGGCACCGGCCTCGTCTTCGGCCTGCACAGCAAGGTCCAGTGGGGCCTGATCGCGGCCCTGCTCTTCGTCGCGATCACGTACACCGCCAGCGCGGTCGTCGAGAACCGCCGCCAGGCCAAGGACCGCGTCGCCACCTCCGTCGTATGGGTCTGCTTCCTCCTCGCGGTCGTCCCGCTGCTGTCCCTGATGTGGACCACGATCAGCCGCGGCGTGACGCTCCTCGACGGGAACTTCCTCAGCCACTCGATGAACGGCGTGACCAGCTTCGACCAGGGCGGCGGCGTCTACCACGCGCTGCTCGGCACCATCGAGCAGGTCGCCCTGGCCACCTTGATCGCCGCGCCCATCGGCCTGCTGACCGCCGTCTACCTGGTGGAGTACGGCCGGGGCTCGCTCGCCAGGGCCGTCACCTTCTTCGTCGACGTCATGACCGGCATCCCCTCCATCGTCGCGGGCCTGTTCATCCTGACGACCTGGAACCTGATGCTCGGCTTCGGCCCCTCCGGCTTCGCGGGCGCCATGGCCCTGTCGATCCTGATGATGCCCGTCGTGGTCCGCTCCACCGAGGAGATGCTCAAGCTCGTCCCGAACGAGCTGCGCGAGGCCGCGCTGGCCCTCGGTGTGCCGAAGTGGCGCGTGATCCTCAAGGTCGTGCTCCCCACCGCCATCGGCGGCATCTCCACCGGTGTCATGCTGGCAGTGGCGCGCATCGCCGGCGAGACCGCGCCGATCATGCTGCTGGTCTTCGGCTCCCAGCTCATCAACGGCAACCCCTTCGAAGGCGCCCAGTCCTCGCTCCCCCTCTACATCTGGGAGCAGTACAAGGTCGGCAGTGAAGCCTCCTACGACCGGGCATGGGCCGCAGCGCTCGTCCTGATCGCCTTCGTCATGATCCTCAATCTGGTGGCCCGCGGCATCGCCCGCTGGAAGGCCCCGAAGACCGGTCGCTGACGCGACTCACGAAAGCGAAGTGACCCCTCATGGCAAAGCGAATCGACGTCAGCGGACTGTCCGCCTTCTACGGCAGCCACAAGGCCATCGACGACATCTCGATGACCGTGGAGCCCCGCTCCGTGACGGCCTTCATCGGCCCGTCCGGCTGCGGCAAGTCCACCTTCCTGCGCACCCTGAACCGCATGCACGAGGTCACCCCCGGCGGCCGCGTCGAGGGCAAGGTGCTCCTGGACGACGAGAACCTGTACGGCCCCGGCGTGGACCCGGTCGCGGTCCGCCGTACGGTCGGCATGGTCTTCCAGCGCCCGAACCCCTTCCCCACCATGTCGATCTTCGACAACGTGGCGGCGGGGCTGCGCCTGAACGGCTCCTTCAAGAAGTCCGAGCTCGCGGACATCGTGGAGAGGTCCCTACAGGGCGCCAACCTCTGGAACGAGGTCAAGGACCGCCTGAACAAGCCCGGCTCCGGCCTCTCCGGCGGCCAGCAGCAGCGTCTGTGCATCGCCCGCGCCATCGCGGTCGAGCCGCAGGTCCTGCTGATGGACGAGCCCTGCTCGGCCCTCGACCCGATCTCCACCCTCGCCATCGAGGACCTGATCGGCCAGCTCAAGGAGCGCTTCACGATCGTCATCGTGACGCACAACATGCAGCAGGCGGCCCGCGTCTCGGACCGCACCGCCTTCTTCAACCTTTCGGCGGTCGGCCGGCCCGGCAAGCTCATAGAGATCGACGACACGGACCGGATCTTCTCGAACCCGTCCGTGCAGGCGACCGAGGACTACATCTCCGGCCGCTTCGGCTAGACCGGGAGATGTGACGACGTCCTGCGGTGCTGCATGGCGGTGCCACCGCAAGGCGAAAGAAAGAAAAGGGCCGGCTCCCCCTGGGTGGGGGGAGCCGGCCCGCTTTCGTTCCGTCCCGTGCTGCACGCGGCGCGCTGCACGCGGCGCGCCGGACGCAGCGCGCTACACGAAGGCCAGGTTCACGATCCAGAAGCTGACCGCGGCGACCAGGGCCGCGGCCGGCATGGTGATGAACCAGCCCAGGATGATGTTCTTGGCGACGCCCCAGCGGACCGCGTTCACCCGCTTGGTCGCGCCCACACCCATGATCGCCGAGGTGATCACGTGGGTGGTGGAGATCGGCGCGTGGAAGAGGAACGCCGAGCCGAACATGATCGAGGCACCGGTGGTCTCGGCCGCGAAGCCCTGCGGCGGGTCCAGCTCGATGATCTTGCGGCCGAGCGTGCGCATGATGCGCCAGCCGCCCGCGTACGTGCCCAGCGACAGCATGACGGCGCAGGCGACCTTGACCCAGATCGGGATCGCCGCGTCGGCTGCCTGCACGTCGGCGATGACCAGGGCCATCACCACGATGCCCATCGTCTTCTGGGCGTCCTGGAGACCGTGGCCCAGCGCCATGGCGGCCGCGGACACCGTCTGCGCGATACGGAAACCGCGCTTGGCCTTGTGCGGGTTGGCCCGGCGGAACATCCACAGGATGACCACCATCACCAGGTAACCCGCCACCAGACCGACGACCGGCGAGATGAACATCGGGATGACGACCTTCTCGACCACGCCGTCCCACAGCACCCCGATGCCACCGGCCAGCGCCGCGCCCACCATGCCGCCGAACAGCGCGTGCGAGGAGGACGAGGGCAGGCCGAAGTACCAGGTGATCAGGTTCCAGACGATCGCGCCGACCAGCGCCGCGAACAGGATCCACATCCCCCGGTTGCCGTGGGGCGTCTCGATCAGGCCCTTGCTGACCGTCTTGGCGACCCCGCTGCCCAGGAAGGCGCCGGCGAGGTTCATCACGGCGGCCATCGCCAGCGCCGCGCGCGGGGTCAGCGCACGCGTCGAGACGGACGTCGCGATCGCGTTCGCGGAGTCGTGAAAACCATTCGTATACGTAAAGCCGAGCGCGACCCCGATGGTCACGACCAGAGCGAAGGTGTCCACGAGGTTCAGGACTCCTTGACCGCGATGGTCTCCACCGTGTTCGCAACGTGCTCGAACGCGTCGGCCGCCTCTTCGAGCACGTCGACGATCTGCTTGAGCTTCAGCACCTCGATGGCGTCGTACTTGCCGTTGAAGAGCTGGGCGAGCAGCTTGCGGTGGATCTGGTCGGCCTGGTTCTCGAGGCGGTTGACCTCGATCCAGTACTCGGTGAGGTTGTCCATCGTCCGCAGGTGCGGCATGGCCTCGGCGGTCAGCTCGGCCGCGCGCGCCAGCACCTCGATCTGCTGCTCGACGCCCTTGGGCAGCTCCTCCACGTTGTAGAGGACGACCAGGTCGACCGCCTCCTCCATGAAGTCCATGATGTCGTCGAGCGACGAGGCGAGGTTGTAGATGTCCTCGCGGTCGAACGGCGTGATGAAGGAGGAATTGAGCTGGTGGAAGATCGCGTGGGTCGCGTCGTCTCCCGCGTGCTCCGCAGCCCGCATCCGCTCCGCGATCTCGGCCCGGGCGGAGGTGTCCGCTCCGAGCAGTTCCATGAGGAGCTTGGAGCCCGTGACGATGTTGTCCGCGGATGCGGCGAACATGTCGTAGAAGCTCGTCTCCCTGGGGGTCAGACGAAATCGCACGTGAGGTCCTCGGGGTGCATTGGATTCGGTCAGGCTGATGCTAGGCGCATCCCCCGGCCACGGCTAACCGGCGGTTCCCCAGTGTCCTCCATCAGGCAGAGTGAGGGACAAGGACCCCTGCCCGTGCGGCCGGGGCCCGGTACCCTATACCCATGAGGGGTATGCACGGTGTGCACCGGGTGTGCAACCCGGTAGGCACATACCCCCTGTACCCCTCATTGCGACCACGGGAGGACGCATGACGACCATCGAGGCGGAGGGCTCCCACGACGGCGGCGCCGTCCACGGCTACCACCATCAGAAGGACGAGCACCTCAAGCGGCTGCGCCGGATCGAGGGCCAGATCCGCGGCCTCCAGCGGCTCGTCGACGAGGACGTCTACTGCATCGACATACTCACCCAGGTCTCGGCGAGCACCAAGGCGCTCCAGTCCTTCGCGCTCCAGCTGCTCGAGGAGCACCTGCGCCACTGCGTCGCCGACGCGGCGGTCAAGGGCGGCACGGAGATCGACGCGAAGGTCGAGGAAGCCACCAAGGCCATCGCCCGCCTGCTGCGCACCTAGTGCTCTGACCGTCTCTTTCGAATCTTGGGTCCGGCCTCACCCCGAGGCCTTCCCGGCGCAGGCCGGGGCAGCCCGCTGCGCGGGGACGGGGGCCGCGGCCCGGTACACGGCGGTCAGCCGGACCAGATGCCCATCAGGACCTCGTCGATCCGGTCCTGGCTCAACCGCTCCTCCGCGGCCGCCGAGGCCGCGATGATCAGCTCACCGCACAGTTCGATCTCGGCGAGCGCCACATGATCCTGCACCGTCGTACCGCCTGCGGGAGTCACGCGTGTCACCTCAATCTGCCGTGTTCGGTCGTCGGCGCTCGGCTTCTCAGCGTAGGGAGGCCAGGGGGCGCGGCGCATGACACGGATGGACCATTTCCGGATACCCGGCATGGCCCGACCGCACCGCTAGTCGGCGATCTTCCCGGCGTAAATGTCCGCGCTTGCGGGCAATACGACGGTCACCGGCGTCCCGAATCCGTACAGGAGCGTGGTCGACGAGACATCGATCACGCCATTGTTGACGTAGGTGAACCGGTGGCGGACCTTCCGCAGCCGTCCCTCCTCGTCCAGGTAGGCGTCGAACGGCACGGTGTCCGTGCTGAACCCTTTCGCCGCGGCCTCCAGCGCCCCTCTGGCCTCCGCCGACGCACTCCCCGCGGCCTTCCCGATGTCGGTGGTCCCCCGGTAGTGCCGCACCTTCGCGCCGGCCACCTCGGTCTCCCCGACGTACGTCACCTCCTGCGCGCCCCGCAGCAGCTCGGCCGCGACCAGCGGATCGGTGGCCCCGCCCGTGACCAGGTTCCCGTCGGCCAGGGTCGTCGTGTCCACCCGGACCCACTTGTCGTCGGGGACGCCCGCGCCCCGGTTCTTCATGTAGAGCGCGCCCGGGACCAGCAGCTCGGTGATGGGCCGGTGCTCGGCCTTGCCCTTCACATCGGCCGGGAGCATGACCAGCAGCTGGCCCATCCGGTTCTTGAAGTCGACGCCGCCCTCGCCGCGGATCGTGACCCTGGTCCCGCCGGTGGCCATCTCCATGGCCGTACGGGCGCGGGCGCTGCCCGTCCTCGTCAGTGCGTCGGCGGCCCCGCGGACCACCGTCGCCGCGTCCGCGGGGGGCCGGTCGTCGCTGCCGGCGGGCGCGCACCCGCCCATCGCCGTGACCGCCAGGGTGACGCCGACGGCGAGCACCGCCGCCCCACCCGCACGCTCGCGCCGCCGCCTGTGCTGGTGCACCACCATCGCCTGCCAACCCCCAACGCATGACCGCTGTTTGCCCGAGGCCCCCACCCGCTCCGGTTAACGAGGTCAGGGGTTTCCCGTCACGGCCCCGCGGCGCTCCCCGCGCGGTGGCGACCCAGGTACCGTGGTGGGGTGGATCCGCACCTCAAAGCGCCGCCTGCCCTTCCGCTTACCGCCGCCGTGCCGCACCAGCCACAGCCGCCCACCGCCGGGCACACCACCTCCACCACCGACCGCGGTTCCTTCTGCCTGGCCGTGTGCAGCTGCGGCTGGAAGGGCCCGGCCCGCCGCTCCCGCGACCTGGCCCGCAAGGACGCCGCCCGGCACGGCGCGCAATAGCCGGCCCGACAGGGGCGGGCGGGGCGGCGTAGCCCGTTCGGACGGCCCGGCTGGCCGGGGCGGGCCGGAGCGGATGCCCTTGACTCATGCCAGGACCCGCAGCCCGCGCCACCGCCCTCCTCTGGGCGCTGCTCCTCTCGCTGACCCCGGCCGCCGCGGCCTGGGCCCGGCCGGTCGGCTCGGCGGACGGCCCGGCCGACGTGGCCCTGGCCGTCGGGCTCACCACGGCCGCGGCCCTGGCCACCGGCCTGTGGCTGCGCTCCCGCTACCGCCGCGACGCCGAGGCAGAGGCCGACGGCGGCGACCGGTGACGCCCCGGCCCCGCCCCGCGGCGGTACGCCTGTGCTTCGGCGCGGCGGGGCTGTGCCTGGTGGTGGCCCTGCTGCTCGCCGTCTGGGACTCGTACGGGGCCTGAGCGGCGGTCAGAGCACTAGGGGGTGTCTGACGGAGGTCCGCGGCGTCGCGGTGCCCGGCACGCACTCTCGCCGCACCGGCCGAAAGCCCAAGTACGTCCAGTACG